>JBPCNM010000296.1:0-4810 GCA_051001255.1 Solirubrobacteraceae bacterium | reverse complement strand
GCCGTGCCTCGACGCGCAGCAGCGCGCAGCCCACCGTGCACGCGAGCGCCACCCAGAACCGGCGCTCCCGCCACGCCGCCGCGCCGCCGAGGCCGAGCGCGAGCACGAGCGCGGGCTCGGCGCCGGTGGCCGCGTAGTACGGAAGTCCACCGCACAGCACCACGCTCGCCGCCGCAAGCGCCCCGGCGAGCCGCGAGCCCTCCGCGAGCCGCCGGCCCAGGCCGTAGGCGAGCCACGCCGCGAGCAGCGCCGCCATCCGCACCAGCGCCACCCACAGCCACGGCGCGGCGGAGCCCACCGGCGCGAGCAGCGCGCACACCGCCACCGGCAGCGGCTTGAAGGCCGGGCCGGCGAGCGTGCTCAGGCTCCCGCCGGCGACCTCCCGGCCCCACAGCAGCCACGCCCACGGGTCATACGACGGCGCCGGCTCGACCAGCAGCACCGAGACGAGGGCGATCGCGAGGGCGGCGGCGAGGGCGCGCGACACGGCGGGCGAGGCTAGCCGACATGCGCCCCGGGCCGGCCGTCGCTCTGGCGGGATATCCTCGCCGAGAGCGAAGCATGATCATCTTCTCCGGCATCCAGCCCACGGGACGCAAGCACCTCGGCAACCACATCGGGGCGATCCTGCAGTACGTCGAGGGCCAGGACCGCGCGGATCCCTCGATCTACTGCATCGTCGACCTGCACGCGATCACCGTCGAGTACGAGCCGTCGGCGTTGCGCGAGCGCGTCTACGACACGGCGGCGATCCTCATGGCGGCCGGGCTGGACCCCGAGCGCTGCATCCTCTTCCGCCAAGGCGACGTGCACGAGCAGACCGAGCTGTGCTGGCTGCTGACGTCGGTGACTTCGATCGGCGAGCTCAACCGGATGCACCAGTTTCGCGACAAGTCCGTCTCACAGCGCCAGCTGGTCTCCTCCGGCCTGCTGCTCTACCCGGTCCTGCAGGCGGCCGACGTGCTCGCCTACCGGGGGAACGAGGTGCCGGTGGGCGAGGACCAGCGCGAGCACGTGGAGCTCATGCGCGACATCGCACGGCGCTTCAACGAGCGCTTCGGCGAGACGCTGGTGGCGCCCGAGCACCGGATCCCGACGATCGGCGCGCGCGTGCGCGACCTGCAGGAGCCCAAGCGCAAGATGTCGACCACCGGCGGCTCCGAGCAGGGCACGGTCTACGTGCTCGACGAGCCCGACGCGATCCGCAAGAAGTTCAAGCGCGCCGTGACCGACTCCGGCGCCAAGGTGCTTCGCGGCCCGGACAAGGCCGGGATCACCAACATGATCGACATCCTCGCGGTGGTCCGCGGCGTCGCCCCGGAGGCGGTCGAGCGCGACTTCGAGGGCAAGCGCTACGGCGACTTCAAGTCTGCGGTGGGCGACGAGCTGGCGGCGTGGCTCGCGCCCGTGCGGGAGCGCTACGCCGAGCTGCGCGGCGACGAGGACGCGCTGGAGGACATCCTGGAGGCCGGCGCGGAGAAGGCCAGGGCGATCGCGTCGGTCACGGTTGCCGACGTGCGCGCCGCGATGGGGGTGGGCCCGGCTCGCCGCGCCAGCCTGCGCCCGGCCTGATCCGCCGGGCCGGCGCCTAGCCTGGACGCTCGACGTGGCTGCGACGACACCTGACCCATTTCGCCCGGCGCCGGCTGAAACCTCCGCTCCGAGCCTCGCCCGCCTCGAGCTCGACCTCGACGTGTTCGCGGGCCCGTTCGACCTGCTGCTGTCGCTGATCCTGCGCGAGGAGCTCGACCTGCTGGAGGTCGAGCTCGCCGAGGTCGTGCTCGCCTACCTCGACCACCTGGAGGCCCGCGACGAGCTCGACCTCGAGTCCGCGACGGAGTTCCTGGTCCTGATCGCCGCGCTGCTGGAGCTCAAGTCGCGCTTGATGCTGCCCGGCGAGGAGGTCGAGGAGCTCGGCGAGCTCGCGCCCGCGGAGGCGGCCGAGGAGCTGCTGGAGCGGATGCTCGCCTACGCGCGCTTCCGCGGCGCAGGCGCGTTCCTCGCCGCGCGCCGGGAGGCCGAGCAGGGGGCGCTGTATCGATCCGCGCCGCTGCCGCCCGCGCTGCGCCGCGCGCCGCTCGAGCGCGCCGAGCAGGCCTACGACCCGGCCGTGCTGGGGCAGGCGCTCGGAGGCCTCCTGCGCACCCCGCCGCCGCTCGACCTCAGCCACATCGCGACGCCGCGCGTCGCGCTGTCCGAGCGCCTCGCGGCGCTGCGTCGGATGCTGCGGCGGGGCACGTTCTCGTTCGACGAGGCGGTCGAGGGCGCCGACCGGATGACCGTCGCGGTCACGCTTTTCGCGCTGCTCGAGCTCTACAAGCGCGGCGAGGCCGAGTGGGAGCAGCAGGAGTCGTTCGGGCCGATCACCGTCCGCCCGGAGACCACCGCGCGGCCCGCGGCGGACGCGGTGGCGGTGGCGTGATGGGGCTCGCACGCCAGCTCGAGGCGCTGCTGTTCCTGGCGCCGGACCCGGTGCCGGCCGACGAGCTGGCCGATGCGCTGCGGATCGACGAGGACGAGGTCGCCGCCGGGCTCCGAGCGCTGGCGGCGGCGCTCGACGGCCGCGGGCTCATGCTGCGCGAGCTGGCGGGCGGCTGGACGCTGGCATCGCACCCGGACGCCGAGGAGGCCGCCCGGCGGCTGCTCTCCCGCCCACGCACGCCCGGGCTGACGCCTGCCCAGGCCGAGACGTTGTCCATGGTCGCCTACCTGCAGCCGGTCTCGCGCCCGGAGGTCGCCCGGATCCGCGGCGTCGCGTCGGAGTCGGCCACCACCGCGCTGGTCGACCGCGGGTTGATCGAGGAGGCCGGCCGGTCGCAGTTCGGCGCGGTACTCTACCGGACCACGCCTCTGTTCCTCAAGCTCTTCGGGCTGAGGTCGGTCGACGACCTGCCCGACCCGGGGCAGTGGGATCCGAGCCCCGAGGAGCAGACCGCCCTGCGCGACCGCCTGCTGCGTGCGGGCGAGGCTAGGGGCGAAGCCCCCAGCCGGTGACGAGGCCACGGTTGTCCCGTCAGCTTGGGACGGGCGGGGCTGCTGCGGCTTGGCCCACCGTGCAGTTGCGGCCGGCGTCCTTGGCGGCGTACAGGTTGTGGTCGGCGCGCCGCAGCACCTGCGCCTGGTCGTCGTCGGGTCCTGCCATGGTTGCGCCGAGGGAGACGGTGACGGGCAGTCCCTGCGTCAGGTCGGTCCAGCCGTGGCCAGCCACGGCCTGGCGCAAGCGTTCCAGCGTGTCGAGCGCGGCGGTGAGCGGCAGATCCGGGAGGGCGACCAGGAACTCCTCGCCGCCCATCCGGGCCGCCAGCCCACCAGGCAGCGCCTCGACGCAGGCCCGCAGCAGGTCGGCCACTTGTCGCAGCACCTCGTCGCCGACCTCGTGCGAGCAGGTGTCGTTCACTCGCTTGAAGTGGTCGAGGTCCACGAGGGCGACCGCCAGCGGAGAGCCGTGCTCGCGCGCCTGAAGCAGCAGGCCCGGCAGGTTCTCATCGACGAAGCGGCGGTTGTGCAGGCCGGTCAGCGAGTCGCGCACGGCGAGCTCGCGGAACCGCTCGCTGTCCCGGCGTGCCTCCGTGGTCTCGAAGACGGCCTGGAGGGTGCGGGCCCGTGACTCCCGCTCGATGCTGTTGAGCGCCATGGCCTCCTCGTGAAACCGCTTGTGCAGCTCGTAGGCGTCCGCGAAGCAACCCTCCGCGGCCGCGACCTCGGCCTGCTCGCGGCGCGCCTGCACCAGCAGCGCGTTGAGCTGCCGCTCGTCGCAGAGCTGCAGGCAGCGCTGCAGCGTGTCGCGTGCCGCCACGGTGTCACCGCGCCGTCGCTGGATCTCGGTCAGTGCGAGCAGAGCCGACGCGACGGCATCCGGGTTGAGCTCCCGGAGGTCGCCGCTGCAGACCGGCAGCAGGACCTGCTCGGCGTCGTCGTATCGCCCGACGGCCATCTGAGCCCTCGCCAGCGTGTCGTGGCTGGACCCCTCCAGGGGCAGGTCGTGGACGGCGGCGAATGCCCGCATCCGCTCTGCTGTCGCGGCGGCCCGATCCGGCCACCCGGCCTCCCACTCGGTATAGGCGAGGTTGTTGAGCG
This sequence comes from Solirubrobacteraceae bacterium, assembly GCA_051001255.1. GTDB lineage: Bacteria > Actinomycetota > Thermoleophilia > Solirubrobacterales > Solirubrobacteraceae > DASQMT01. The sequence goes on along the minus strand of JBPCNM010000296.1, from coordinate 733 downwards.
TGGTCAGTCTCAGCCGGGCGTCACCCAGGCGCTCGGCGAGCTGGCCCGCCGACCGGTACCGCTCGCAGGCCTGCTCGAACGACCCGCACGTCGCCAGCGCGTCGGCAAGGGCGATCACGTGCTCGAACTGTGCGCGTACCGGCGTGCTGACGTCGACGAACTCGGCGGCCCGGACGGCGTGCTCCAGCGCCGTCGCCGGGTCACCGATCTGCCCGAAGAAGAAGGACAGCAACCGGTGGCTGCGGGCGAGCAGGAACCGCTCGTCATGCTCAGTGGCCCAGCGGTTCACGTCGCGCAGGATCCGAGCCCCGCGCGCGGTGTGGCCGGAGCGCCCGTACACGTCCGCCTGCACCAGGCGGGCACGGTGGACCAACTCCTCGGCGCCCAACGTCGCGGCGACGCGCTCGAGCTCGAGCGACCGGTCGAGCGCGCGGTCGAGGTCGTCCCAGACCGTAGCCTCGACCTCGGCCAGCTCGGCCTCGACGTCGGCGACGCGCGGCTCTGCGTCCTGGGCTCCCACATCTCCTCCTCATGACCGTCGCGATCCGGCCTGGCCCCGGATCTCCTCCCGTTCAATCGGTCGTTCCCAGCGGCACTTGAACCGCTAGGCTCGCCGCGAGCTGCCCGCAGGCGGCGTCGATGTCGCGCCCCCGGGTGAGGCGGACGGTCGCGCGCAGGCCGTGCTCCTCCAGCGCCGCGCGGAAGGCGTCGATCGCGCCGCGCGAGGAGCCGT
>JBPCNM010000295.1:0-9030 GCA_051001255.1 Solirubrobacteraceae bacterium | reverse complement strand
GCGTCTCGCGCAACGGCGCCACGCTGGCCGCCGCGCGCGCCCGCGGCTTCAGCCGCGCCGACGCCTCGCGCCTCTCGTGGGAGGTCGCGCTCCCGGTGCTGCTCGGCGCGAGCGCGCTGAAGGCGTGGCGCGTGGTCGGCGCGGGAGGGAGAGTCCCGCTCGCCGCGGGGGCCGCGGCCGCGTTCGCGTCGACGCTCGCGACTGCCCGCGCGATCGGGCTCGAGCGGCGGGCGCCGCTGTGGCCGTGGGCCGCGTGGCGGGCCGGGCTCGCCGCCGCCATCCTCGCCGTGCGGCAGAATCGCTCGCGATGAGCGACCCCCAACGGCCTTCGGCCCCGGGCGCGTACGCCCGAGCCGGCGTGGACACCGGCGCGGCGGATCGAGCGATCGGGGCGCTCGTCGGCGTGCTGCGCACGATCGACACCGGGGGCGCCGCGCGCACCGTGCCGCTGCCCGGCCACTACGCCGCCGTGCTCGCGGTGGCGCCCAACCTCGGCATTGCCGTGGGGACCGACGGCGTGGGCTCCAAGCTGATCGTCGCCGAGACGACCGGCCGCTTCGACACGGTCGGGATCGACTGCGTCGCGATGAACGTCAACGACGTGATCTGCGTCGGCGCCGAGCCGATCGCGGTGCTCGACTACCTCGCGGTCGAGCGGGCCGACCCGGACGTCTTCGCGGCGATCGCGCGCGGGCTCAAGGTCGGCGCCGAGCAGGCCGGCGTCGAGATCCCGGGCGGCGAGGTCGCGGTGCTGCCCGAGCTGATCCGCGGCCACCCGTCGCCGAGCGGGTTCGACCTCACGGCCGCCTGCTTCGGGACCGTCGCGCTGGACCGCATCGTCACGGGGGAGAAGTGCGCGCCCGGCGACGTCCTGATCGGCCTGCCGTCGAGCGGGCTGCACTCAAACGGCTACACGCTCGCGCGCCGCGTGCTCGAGCCGCTGGGACTCGACGTGCGCCCGGTCTCGCTGGGCGGCGCCTCGGTCGCCGACGTCCTGCTCGAGCCGACCGTGATCTACGTGCGTGCGGTGCTCGAGCTGCTGCGGTCCGGGCTGCCCGTCCACGGCCTGGCGCACATCACCGGCGGCGGGCTGGCCAACCTCCTGCGGCTCTCGGACGGCGTCGGATTCGCGATCGACGCGCCGCTGCCGGTGCCGCCGGTGTTCGACCTCATCCGCGAGTACGGCGACGTCCCCGAAGCCGAGCTGTGGGGCGTCTTCAACATGGGCTGCGGCTTCGTCGCAGTCGTGCCCGAGCGCGCCGCCGACGAGACGGTCGCGCTGCTCGCCGCACACCACCCCGGCAGCGCGCGGATCGGCAGCGTCACCGCGGAGGCGGGCGCCGTCGACATGCCGGCGTAGCGGCAGGCCCTGAACGCTCGTCCTGTTACGTTCGCGTACATGGGCTCCACCGTCGACATCGCGGAGCTGCTAGTCGGTCTCGTGCGGGTCCGGCGGCGGCAGCTCACCGCCGTCCGACGTGTCGTCGGCGCCGCGGTCGTCGTCGGTGGCATCCGGCTCGGAGACCTCGTCGTCCGACCCCTTCGCGGGATAGGCCGTCTCCGGGTGCCGGCCACCCTCCTCGGCGCGCTCGGGATCGCCGCCGGCGCCCGGCACGGCGGGGTCGGCGACCTTGGCCTGCCAGTCCTTGCGCGCGCCGTCGATCTGCTCGCCGACGCGGTCGGAGCGCTCCTCCATGTCCGCGAGCTCGCGCTCGGCTGCCTCCGCCTGCTTCTCGTAGTCCTCGCTCATGAGCCGTGCTCTACCCGTTCCTCGGCTTCGGCGCGCTCGTCGAGCTTCTCCTTGAGGTACCCGGCCCGCTCGGCCCGCCGCTCGTGCGCACGCTCCTCGGGCGCCTGGTCGGACGCGCGCGCGCGGGCGTGCTCCTCGCGCTCGCGCTGGATCTGCTCGAGCCGCAGCTCCTCGGTCTTGGGGTCGGGCATCGGCCCAAGACTACGCTCCCACGCGGCGCGTCAGCCGAGCCGGACGTACCCGATCGCGCCGCCGCCGCTCGCGTCGTGCACGCGCCGCGACACCTGATCGGAGGAGTTGCCTTCCACCGTCTGGATGCGGCCGTCCGGCAGGACGGACTCGACCACGCCGATGTGCTCGTCCCAGACGACCAGGTCGCACGGCTGCGGCGTCCCACTGCCGGCGGGGATCGCCTTGCCGGCTCGCTGCGCCCAGGCGTAGACGTCGTCGACGCGGCCGAAGCCCTGGCCGGCGTCGCCCAGCGGCACCCCGGCCTCGCGCGCGGCCCAAGACGTGAAGTAGGCGCACCAGGGACCGACTCCGCTGCCCACGGTCGCCTGGCGGTACTGCGCGATCCGCGGCGAATCGTTGGAGCCGGGCGGCTGCTCGGCCTGGCCGACCTCCCCGCGGACGAGGTTCAGGACCGCCTGCCCGGCGGGCGTCCCGCCGATCGGCGGCTGCAGTGGCGCCGCGGTCGGCGCGAGCGGCGGGGCCGCCATGCCCGGGGCGAGCCCGGCCTGCGCACTCTGGAGCGTGCCGAGGAACGCCGCCGGGTCGACCTGGCGAGCCGGCTTCGGCGCCAGCACGGAGTGCAGCTCGGCGATCCGCTCGAGCACGGTCGGAAGGCTCATCGCCCAGGATGATCGGACGGCGGGTGGCGCACTTGAACACCGCGGCGCGCCGGAACGCCGCTGCGCGATAATCGGCGCGCTCACATGCGCCTGACCGACTTCACCCTCGACGACGCCACCGGTATCCACATGCCCGCGGGCGAAGGGGTCCCGGCCGGCTATCTCGACGGCGCGGAGCGCCATCTCCTCGCCGCGCTGCCAGGGGTGACCGACCGGAGCACCGGCTCGGAGCAGCTCCGCGCGCTCATGCGCGACTGGCCGTCGCTGTACCACCTCACCCCCTATCGCGCGACGATCTTCGACTGCCTGGGGTTCTCCCGGGCGGGCGACGCGCGCGTGCTCGAGCTGGGCGCCGGCTGCGGGGCCATCACCCGCTGGCTCGGCGAGCACTGCGGAGAGGTCCACGCCGTCGAAGGCGGCGTCGCCCGCGCCCGCGTCGCGCGGGCGCGCTGCGATGACCTGCCGGGCGTCCGGCTGTACGCGGCGAACTACTCGGAGCTCGACGAGCGCGAGGCGTTCGAGCTGGTGACGCTGATCGGCGTGCTCGAGTACGGCCACCTGTATCACCCCGAGCACGCCGGGGATCCGCGCCGGGCGGCGCTGGCCAACCTGCAGGTCGCGCGGCGGGCGCTCACCCCCGACGGCGTGCTCGTCCTCGCGATCGAGAACAAGCTCGGCCTGAAGTACTTCAACGGCGCCCGCGAGGATCACTCGGGACGGCTCTTCGATTCGATCCAGGGCTACCCCGATCGCAGCGTGCCGGTGACCTTCTCCGCGCGGGAGCTGGACCGGCTGCTCGCCGACGCGGGCTTCGGGTCCGCGCGGTTCTTCGTCGCCCATCCGGACTACAAGCTCGCCACCACGATCGTCGACGCGGAGGCCGCGCGCGACGACGAGCACATCCACAACTGGCTCGACGCGCCGGCGCCTGATCGTGGTGCCTCCCGCGGTCCGCTGCTGTTCAACGAGCGTCTCGCGCAGCGCGAGCTCACGCGGGCCGGGCTGACGCTCGAGCTCGCCAACTCGTTCCTCGTCGCCGCCTTCCCGACCGATCCGGATGCCTCCGCCAGGCGCCTGGGGCTGGAGCTCGGCTGGGTCGCCCGGCACTACTCGCTCGACCGGCGCGCGTGCTTCCAGAAGCGCGCGACGCTGCGCGGCGACGTCGTCGCGCACGAACCCGCTCCGTTCGCGTCCGCGCCGCGCGAGGACGAGCAGGCCGAGGTCGCCGCCCTGGTCGGGCTGACCCAGCAGCTCTCGCGCGAGCGCTACGCGCGCGGGGACCTGGTCGTGCACGCGGTGCTCGAGACGGTCGCCGCCGAGGGGCTGGGGCCGGGGTTCGCGCGCCATGTGAGCGAGCTGCGCGCGTGGCTCATCGACCACTACGGCCAGCCGTCGGGTGAAGACGCGCCGCCGCTGGTGCGCGGCGCGGCGTTCGACGCGACCTGGTGGAACCTGGTGGCGACCGGCGAGCACGGCTGGGTGGTGGTCGACGAGGAGTGGGGGCTGGAGTACCCGCTGCCCGCCGACTTCGTGGTCTGGCGCTGCCTGCACCACTTCCTCCTGCGCAACCGCCTCCAGCTGCCCGAGCCGGCGCGCAGCGGTGACGCCGCGCAGTTCGCCGCACGCTGGCTGCGGCAGGTCGCCGGGCCGTTGCCGGACGAGCTGCTCGCCGAGTTCGCCGCGCTCGACCAGGCCATCGGGCTGGCGGTCGCGCCGGGCGCGCTGCCCCAGCGGCCGCCCGCGCTGCTCGAGACGCTGCGGGCGCTCGCCGAGCCGGAGGATCGGCGCCTGATCGTGCTCGCCGACGGCGGCGAGCTCGCGGAGCGGGGCGAGCTGCTGGCCGCATACCTGGACCGGTTCGGCGCGGAGGATCCGGTGCGGCTGGTGCTCCTGGCGCCGCCCGACGGGAGCGACGCGCTTGCCGCGGCGCTGGAGAACGGCGTCGCGGGGCCGAGGTTGGGCGAGGACGCCGCCGCGGACGTGGTCCTCACCGCACCACCGGGCGACGCGGAGGGCTGGCGCGCGCTCGCCGCGCCGGCGTCGGGCGTGCTGTCGTCACGCGCCGCGCTCCCCGAGCTCACTGACCTGCCGCACTTCGGCGCGTGCGCCCTCGACGAGCTGCGCGCGCTGCTCACGCGCGCGGGGTAGCTCAGGCGGCGACCGCGGTGGCGGTCGCCTCGCTCAGCACCGTGCGCCACTGCTCGGCCATCACCTCGATGCTGCGGGTCGCGCGCACGGTCTCCCGCGCCGCGGCGCCGACGCGCGCGCGCAGCTCGCGGTCGTCGACGAGCTCGAGCATCAGCGCTCCGGCGTGCTCCGGCGTCGCCGCGTGAAACCCGGTGACGCCCGGCTCGATGTCGGGATAGACGACCGGGTCGGCGATCACGGGGAGGCCGAGCGCGGAGGCCTCGAGCCAGCGCAGGTCGCTCTTGGCGCGGAAGAAGTTCGAGCGGCCCGCGGGCGCGAGCGCGATGTCCAGGTTGGCCATCGCCGCCGGGTAGGTCTCGACCGCGCCGAACGGGATCGAGACGCACCGCTGCTCCCCGAACTCGGGCGCGAGCTCAGCGGCGAAGCGCGGTCCGATCGAGACGAACCGCGTCGCCGGTCGCGCGCGCATCACCGCGCGCAGTCCGGGCAGCCATGCGTCGAACGCGCGCTGGTGTCCCGTGCCGCCGGCCCAGCCGATCGTGACGTGCTCGCGCGCGGGGCGGGTCACGTCGTAGCGCCGCAGGTCGAGGCCGTTGCGGCAGACCCACGTGCGCTCGCCGCGATAGCGCCGGGCGAGGAAGTCCGTCGCGCAGATCACGCCGTCGCAGACGCGCATCGCCAGCTCGGTCGCCCGCACGAAGTCCCGGTCGATCTGTCCCCGCCGGCCATGGTCGCCCGCCTTGCGCACCGACTCGAGGTCGTCGTCGATCTCGAACAGCACCGTGGTGCCGCCCGCCTGCAGCCGCCGGATCAGCTTCACCCAGGCGGCGCCACGCGGCTGCTGCAGCACGACGACGTCGTAATCCGCGAACGCGTCGACGCCCGCGATGCGCTTGGCGCCTCCGGTGGGGAACGCGAGCGCCGGCGGCACGCCGCGCACGCCGCACCAGTCGGCGCCGAGCGCCATGGCGGGCAGCGCGGCGCGGTACCAGCACACCGCGGACGTGCCCGTGCCCACGAAGAGGGTGCGGGGGATCTCGGGAGCCACTACAGCGCCTCCGGCGTCCAGGCGGTCATGTCGGTGCCCGCGTGCTTCTCGCGCAGCCGGGCATCCGAGCGCCGTTGCATGTCGTCGATCCGGCGGTTCGAGCTCCCGCGGAACAGGCTCTCGTGATGGATCGCGGTGGCGCCCGGCTCGTAGATGCAGTCCAGGCCGGCGGCGAACGCGCGCAGGCAGTAGTCGAGGTCCTCGAACCCGAGTCCGAAGGAGTCGTCATAGAGGCCGACGGCGACCAGCGTGTCGTGCCGGATGAACTGGAGCGCCCCGGTCACGGGGCAGCGGCACGGCGCCAGCGCCTCGGCCAGGTCTCCGGGGCCGTAGTGGAAGCGGTGGGCGAAGCCACGCTCCAGGAACGAGAAGTAGACGCCCGCGTGCTGGAGCAGGCCGTTCGGGTACAGCAGCCGCGCGCCCACGACGGCCGCCGGACGCCCGTGCTGGTCGCGCCGCGCCCGCATGACGTCGAGCCAGCCGGCCTGCGTGAACTCGATGTCGGCGTTGACGAGCACGGCGTCGGCGCCGGAGGCGCGCGCGACCTCGAGGCCGACGTTGACCGTGCTCGCGAAGCCGGAGTTCTCGTCCTTGCGCACGAACGCCTGGCCGAGCTCTCCGGCGGCCTGCTCGGCCAGCCGGGCGAGCGGCGCGGCCGGGCTGTGATCGTCGACGATCAGGACCTGGGCGTCGGGCGCCGACGCCTGCAGGGAGACGAGGCAGTGCACGAGCACGTCGAGCTCGGCCTGCTCGCGCAGGTACGTCGGCACGATCGCGAGCGTGGGGACGGACACACCCTCATCATCGGCCGCCGGTGAGCAGGCTTTAACGCAGACGGGCGACCCCTTGCGGGGTCGCCCATCCACGATCCGTCCCTCGGTGGGGCTATGTAGGGCCTAGCGCAGGAGCGACAGAACGCCCTGCGGGGCCTGGTTGGCCTGCGCGAGCATGCTCGTGCCGGCCCGCTGCAGGATCTGGAGCTTCGTGAAGTTGACCATTTCGGCGGCCATGTCCACGTCGCGGATCCGGCTCTCGGACGCGACCAGGTTCTCCTGGTAGGACGCGAGGTTGTTGAGGCGGTGCTCCAGGCGGTTCTGGACCGCGCCCAGCTGCGCGCGGGAGGTCGACACGTTCTTGATCGCCGCGTCGATGGTGGCGAGACCGCCAGCCGACGCGGTGATGTCGATGGTGCCGATGTCCGTGGACAGCGTCACGCCCGTGGTCGAGACCTTCTCGCCGTCGGCGCCCACCACGAAGTCGAAGGCGGTGCCCGTGAGGAGGGCCTTGCCGTTGAACTTCGTGTCGGTGCCGATGGCCGTGATCTCGGCCTTGAGCGCGGTGACCTCGGTCGCGATCGCGGCCTGGTCGTCGGTGCTCAGGGTGCCGGTGTCGTACTGCACCTTCAGCTCGCGGATGCGGCCGAGCATCGAGTGCACCTCGTTGAGGGCACCCTCCGCCGTCTGGACGAGCGAGACGCCGTCCTGGGCGTTGCGCTGCGACTGGACGAGGCCACCGATCTGAGCGCGCATCTTCTCTGAGATGGCGAGTCCGGCGGCGTCGTCCGCGGCACGGTTGACGCGGTAGCCCGACGACAGCTTCTCCATCGCCTTGGCCGCCTTCATGGCGGTGCTGGACAGCTGGCGGTGAGCGTTGAACGCCTCAACGTTGTTCTGGATACGAAGGCCCATTGATCATCTCTCCTTGATGACTTGGATTTTGCTTGGACCGGGGCGACTCCATGTCTCCCCTTCTGCAATCGGAAATATCGGCCCGCCTCCCCAGGACTTGAGGAACTTCTCCCGGACGGTGGACATCCGTCCTACGCGCGGAGGTCGAGGCCTCCGCGGCCCTTGCCGCCGGGCGGCTTGGGCGTCGCCTCGCGGCGCTTGCGGCGGCGCTGCTCGCGCTCGCGCCGCTGCTCGGGCGTGAGCTGCACGCGCTCGACTCCCGCGAGGTCCGGGCGCGGCCCGACGGGCCCGATCGGCTCGACGGCCACTAGTTCCTCGCGGCGATCGCGGCTGTGCGCTGCTCGGCGGCGGCGCGGCGCTCGGCGGCGGCCGCTGCGCGCGCATCGCGGTGGGCCGCGAGCTCGGCGAGCACGAGATGGCGCCAGATGACGACGCCGGCTGCCCAGGCCACGAACTGGGCCACGACGCCGCCGGCCAGGCCGCGCAAGACGGCCTCGAACGCCGGCACGCCGGCACGCAGCGAGAGCCAGGTCACGCCGACCAGCGCCAGGAGCCCGGCGCGGCCGCGCCAGCGCCGGACGCTGGTCCGTGCCCGCGGGTGCGCGACGACGCGGACGGCGCCGTCGCCGGCCGGCTCGGCGTCGGAGGCGCGCTCCTTCTTCTTCTTCTTCGCCACGTCAGCCGCCCCGGGCGATGCGCAGCTCGGCGCGCTGGCGCTCCGTGAGCATGCGGGTCAGCCGGTTCTGGTCGGCGCGGGAGATGTCGTCGATGATGATGCCCTTCTCGTCCGCGCCGCCCTCGCGCACGATGCGGCCGCTGACGGCGAGCGCCCCGGCGCCGTCGTCGACCGTCAGCTCCACCCGCACCGCCGTGCCGAGCGCGAGGTTGAGCGGGTCCTTGACGAGCAGGCCCATGGCCGACAGGTTGAGCGTGTTCGTGTCGACGCTCACCCGCGCGCCCTCGGTGACGATGAGCTTGGCCGGCATGACCGCCTGGACGCGCACGGTGTCGCGGCGCTGGATCACGGCGTCGTCGTCGCGGCGGACGCGCAGCTGGTCGGGGAGCGACGCGTCCCAGGAGGCCGTGCCCGTGACCCGCTGGATGCCGCGCGGCGTGATGCACTCCACCCGCACCGGGCGGTCGAGCACGCGATCGAGCCCGCCGGGGGTCCGGACGGAGAGCGAGAGCAGGATGTTCTGCTCGTCCTCGGCCTCCACGACCGCCGGCAGCTCGCCGACCACGGCGACCGCGACGGTGACGTAGCGCGACCGGAACGGCGTCATGGCAACAGCTGTGCGGCCAGCGCGCTCGGGTCGGCGGGCGCGACCGCGTCGCGCGTGGCGACGTAGGAGAGCGGCCGGCGCGTGCGGACGGCGAGCTCGAGCGGCGCGCCCGGGCGGGCGGTCTGGTCGGCGTGCGTGAGCGCGAGGTGGGTGAGGCCGAGCGGCGCGAGCGCGGCGGAGAGCTCGTCGGCGGCGGCGGCGCTGACCGTCGCCGGCAGCGCCAGGTGCACCTCGGTGCAGCCCAGCGCGCGCAGCTCGGGTG
>JBPCNM010000294.1:0-2992 GCA_051001255.1 Solirubrobacteraceae bacterium | reverse complement strand
TCGGGCTCGGGACGCTGCTGGCCGACGGCATCGGCGACACGATCCGCATCTCGCTCTCGACGTTCCACGCCGAGGAGGAGGTCAAGGTCGCCTGGGAGATCCTCAAGGCGCTCAAGCTGCGCGAGCGGGGGCCCGTCCTGATCGCCTGCCCGACCTGCGGACGGCTGCAGTTCGACATGGACACCGTCGTGGCTGACATCGAGAAGCGCCTGGAGGCGTACGCCGACCCGGTCGAGGTCGCCGTCCTGGGCTGCGCGGTCAACGGGATCGGCGAGGCCTCGCATGCCGACTTCGGGATCACGGGCGCCAAGAACGAGGGCCTGGTCTTCTCGCGCGGCAAGGCTGTCCGGAAGGTCCCGCAGGAGCAGCTCGTCGACGAGCTGTTCAAGGAGATCGACAAGTACACGGAGACCAAGCGGATCGACGTCGACGCAGCCGAGCAGGCCGCCGGCGCGGCGTGGCTGGAGCGCATCGAGGAGGAGAACGCCGGCGAGCTGACCCCCGAGCGGCTCGCCAAGCTCGAAGCCGAGGGCGCCCGCGCCGACGCGGACGCGATCGACGCCGCACTCACAGAGCGCGTCTCGCTCGACGAGGACGCCTCGCCGACCGACGGCCGGCGCTTCACCCGCGCCTAGACGGTGCCAGGCACTCTTCGGGTTCGCCATGCGCGCCGCGGTCTTCCACGAGTACGGCGGGCCGCTCGGCGTGGAGGAGGTCGCCGACCCGGCGCCGCCGCGCGACGGCGTGGTGCTGGAGGTCGGCGCGACCGGGATCTGCCGCTCGGACTGGCACGCCTGGATGGGGCACGATCCCGGCGTCTCGCCGCCGCACGTGCCCGGCCACGAGCTGGCCGGCACCGTCGTGGCGACCGGGCCCGACGCGCGCGGCGACTGGCAGGGCGCGCGGGTCACGGTGCCGTTCTGCCTCGGCTGCGGGCGCTGCGGGCCGTGCCGGGCGGGCGAGACGCAGCTCTGCGACGACGACTACCAGCCCGGCTTTACCGGCTGGGGCTCGTTCGCGCGCTACGTCGCGCTGCCGCGTGCCGATCTCAACCTCGTGCGCCTGCCCGCGGCGCTCGGCTTCGTCGAGGCCGCCGCGCTCGGCTGCCGCTTCATGACCGCGTTCGCCGCCGTCTGCGTCCACGGCCGCCCGGCAGAGGGCGACTGGGTCGCGGTGCACGGCTGCGGCGGCGTCGGGCTCTCCGCGGTGATGGTCGCCGTGGCGGCGGGCGCGCGCGTGGCCGCCGTCGACATCGACGCGGCCAAGCTCGCGCTGGCCCGCGATCTGGGCGCCGAGGTGACGCTCGACGCGCGCGACGGCGACCCGGCGGCCGCGGTGCTCGAGGCGACCGGCGGCGGCGCGCAGGTCTCGCTCGACGCGCTCGGCAGCGCCGCGACGTGCGCTACGTCGGTCGGCTCGCTGCGCAAGCGCGGGCGCCACGTGCAGGTCGGGCTCCTGCTGGCGGGCGAGCGCAGCGTCCCGGTGCCGATGAGCCGCGTCATCTCCCACGAGCTCGAGCTGGTGGGCGTCCACGGCATGGCGGTCCGGCACTACCCGACCCTGCTGGACGCCATCGCGGCGGGCCGGCTCGCGCCGTCGCGGCTGGTCGGCGCGACCGTCGGGCTCGAGCAGGCCGGCGCGGAGCTGGCGGCGATGAGCGGCTTCGCTCGCCACGGCGCGACCGTCATCGCATCGTTCTGACTCGTGACCACAATTCGGTTCGATGCGCCGAGGAAGGGGTTCGTCTCGGTCGTGGACAAATGTGTTGCACCAATATGTTCAGGGTGCTAGCGTCGCCGCCGTTGGCGCGTTCGCGCTGGTTTGTTTTCTCTCGTTCACTGTGAAGGGGTCAGGCATGGCACAGCTTCCGCCGCTTGCTGCATGCTTCAGATCCCGCTCCTAGAGCGGGATCCTTCGCCGCCACCGACGCGCTGAGGCGCGGCCTTGAACGGGCCGATCGGCGTGCTGGAGGGCGCCCGCCAGAACATCCCGATCTACTGGTTCAACCGCGCCCCGGGATCCGGCCGCGAGAGCGTGATCTTCGAGGGTGACCCGCTCTCGGCCGAGAACAGGCCGCGCCTGCTCGCGCGGCAGCTCGCCACGTTCAAGGACGGCGTCACGTGGGGCATCGGGCCGGAGGTCGCCGACGAGGAGATCGTCCGCGCGATGATGGCCGTGCGGGCGAACACGATGGTCTACGAGGCGGCGTCGCCCCCGCTGACCCAGATGCTGCTCGACCTGCTCAACAAGAACATCTCTCCCGTCGTCCAGTCGCGTGGGTCGCCGGGCGAGGGTGACCTGCCGATGATGGCGAACGTCGGCGCGACGATGGTCGGGACCGGCCAGGCGTACCACAACGGCCAGCGCATGCCGGCCGCCCAGGCGCTCGCGCTCGCCGGCTTGGCGCCGCTCGCGCCCTTCGCGGCCGACGACGCGGCACTAACTAACGCCTACTCGGCCGGACAGGCGGCGCTGCTGGTGCACGATTCCAAGCGGCTGCTCGACTGGTCGGACCTGACGTTCTCGATGAGCATGCTCGGGCTGAACTCGAGCGTGACGCCGCTCGCGGCCGTGCCGCAACGCGTTCCGCCTGGTCGCCCAGGAGGCGCTCTCGGCGACGTTCTGGATGAACGTCCGTGCGGCGCAGAAACCGACGCGGAGCTTCGGTGCGGCGCCGACGGCCGCGTGGCAGTCGCTGCGGGCGGTGATCCCGTGGCAGGCCGACAGCCGGCCCGAGCTGCCGGCGGGCGAGCTCGCCTACGCGTTCATGGTCGCCCAGCCGGCCAGTGCGTTCATGGGAGGAGAGCAGGACCCGGCCGCCGAGGTGCGCGCCGCGACCAGGCGTGCGAAGCACGTAATCAAGACTCGGCGCGCGATCCTGCGCAGGCAGGCACGCCGGGGCTGAGCGCAGCGCGCCCGGCCGGCGGCTCCGGAGCGATCTGGGGCCGCCGGCGGCGCGCCGTCGCGCTGGGCGCGCCCCGGCTGGGTCTGC
>JBPCNM010000293.1:0-21030 GCA_051001255.1 Solirubrobacteraceae bacterium | reverse complement strand
GCCTTCCTCGGCTTCTTCGTAGCCGAGGGTCGGTGGCGCGATCCGGTCGCGCAGGGCGAGGATGGTCGCCACGGCTTCCACCGCGCCGGCCGCGCCGAGCAGGTGCCCGATCGCCGACTTGGTGGAGGACACTGGGATGTCCTTCGCAGCGTCGCCGAGGGCGGCCTTGACGGCCCTGGTCTCGGCGCGGTCGTTCAGCGGGGTCGAGGTGCCATGCGCGTTGACGTACACGATGTCCTCGGGGCGGAGGCCGGCGTCGGCGATGGCGATGCGCATGGCCTCCGCGGCGCCGGCGCCCTCCTTGTCGGGGGCGGTCAGGTGGTAGGCGTCCGAGGTGGCGCCGTAGCCGCGCACGTAGGCGAGGATGTTCGCCCCCCGCGCGCGGGCCTTCTCGGCGTCCTCGATCACGAGCACCGCGGCGCCCTCGCCCATCACGAAGCCGTCGCGGCGGGCGTCGAAGGGGCGTGAGATCCCGAGCTCCGACATCGCGTCGAGCGCGCCGAACGCGGCCCGGGCGAGCGGGACCAGCGCGGCCTCGGAGCCGCCCGCGACGACCGCGTCGGCGCGGTCTGACTCGATCAGCTCGACCGCCTCGCCGATCGCATGCGCGCCGGCCGCGCAAGCCGAGAGGGGCGCGAACGAGGGGCCGCGCAGGTCGTGGCGCATCGTGACCGCGCCCGCGGCCGCGTTGCCCATCATCAGCGGGATCGAGAGCGGGGAGACCTTCTTGGCGCCCTGCTCGAGCAGTACCTGGTGGCTGTTCGTCAGCGTGCCGATGCCGCCGATGCCGGTGCCGATGATGCAGCCGATCCTGCGCGGGTCGTAGGGCGCCTCGCCGTTCCAGCCGGCATCACGGAGCGCCTCGTCGGAGGCGACCATCGCGAACTGGGTGAAGCGGTCGGCACGGCGCACCTCCTTGATCGAGAAGTGCTCGGTGGGCTCGAACTCCGTGCACGTGCCCTCGCCGTCCTCGATCCCCGAGGTGCCGGCGGTCCAGCGCTCGTGCAGGGTGCGGGCGCCGACCCCGAGCGGGGTGACGGCGCCGATGCCGGTGACGACGATCTCGCGCTTCATCCCGCTCGGCTCACCACCATGTCGACGGCGTCGCCGACGGTCTTGATCTTGCCGACGTCGTCGCCCTTGAGCTGGACGCCGAACTCGTCCTCGATGATCTGCGACAGCTCGGCGAGGTCGAGCGAGTCGACGTCGAGGTCCTCGAAGTTCGCCTCGCGGTTGATCTCCGAGGGATCGGCGCCGAACTGCGGCAGGGCGTCGAAGACGACCTTCTCGACGGCCTCGGGGGTGACGGTGGTGGCCATGTGGCTGTCTCCTTCTCTCTCTGGTTCAGGGCTAGGCGGACATGCCGCCGTCGACGAAGAGCGTGGTGCCGGTGACGTAGGCGGCGTCGTCGGAGGCGAGGAAGCGCACGGCGGCGGCGACCTCCTCCGGCTGGCCCGCGCGGCGCGCGGGGATCGCCTTGACGACGTCGGCGATCAGGTCCTTGGTCATGTCGGTTTCGATGAAGCCGGGGGCGACGGCGTTGACCGTGATGCCGCGGCGAGCGACCTCGTGCGAGACGGTCTTGGTCATCCCGATCAGCCCGGCCTTGGCGGCCGCGTAGTTGGCCTGGCCAGCGTTCGCGCGCGGCCCGACGACCGAGGCGATGTTGACGATCCGGCCGTAGCGCGCCTTGAGCATCGGCTTCAGCGAGCGCTTGGTGAGGCGGAACGCGGCCGACAGGTTGGTGTTGATGACCGTATCCCAGTCGGCGTCCTCGATCTGCAGCGCGAGGTTGTCCGCGCGCACGCCGGCGTTGTTGACGAGCGCGAGCACGGGGCCGCCGAGCGCGTCCTCGGCCTGGACGAAGAGCTGGTCGACCGTGCCGTTGGCGACGTCGCCGGGGAGCACGGCGGCGGTGCCGCCGGCGGCTTCGATCGCCTGCACGGTGGCCGTGGCGCCGGGCTCGTCGGAGCGGTAGTTGACCGCGACGTGCCAGCCGTCGGCGGCAAGCGCCTTGGCGATGGCGGAGCCGATGCCCTTCGATGCGCCGGTGACGAGCGCGACGGCGTTCTCGGGGCGGGCCATCAGCGCACGCCCCATTCCACGACGCCCGCACCCCACGTGAATCCGGCGCCGACCGCGGACAGGAGCAGTCGCTGGCCCGGCTGCAGGCGGCCGTCCTCGCGCAGCAGGCTGAGCGTGACCGGGATCGAGGCGGCCGACGTGTTGCCCATCTCGCCCACGTAGTCCGCGACGCGCTCGGCCGGCAGGCCGAGCTTCTCGCCGACGGTCTTGAGGATGCGGCCGTTGGCCTGGTGATAGACGAAGAGGTCGATGTCCTCGAGCGTCACGCCGGCGCGCTCGCATGCCTGGTAAGTGGACTCGACGAGGACCTTGATCGCCGTGTTGAACGTGGTGTGGCCGTCCATGATCAGCAGGCGCTCGGTGTGGGTGGCGATGATCGTCTCGGCCATGCTGCCGTCGGAGGAGAGCAGGATCGGCCCGATCGAACCCTCGCCCTCCGGACTCAGCACGACCGCGCCGGCGCCGTCGCCGAACAGCGAGGCGGTGCGCTTGTCGTCCGGGTTGGTCACGCGCGAGAGCGTCTCGGCGCCGATGACCAGCACGCAGTCGGCGCGGCCGGTCTCGACCTGCGCGGCGCCGACCGACAGCGCCGAGAGCCAGCCGGTGCAGGCGGCGCCGATGTCGAACGCGGCGACGTTGAGCCCGAGCGCGTCGGCGACGAGCGGCGCCGTGTTCGGCGTCAGCTCGTCGGGCGTCATCGTGGCGACGAGGACGAGGTCGACCTCGGACGGCTTGCGGTCCGCGTCGGAGAGCGCGCGCCGGGCGGCGGCGAGGGCGAGGTCGGAGGTGCGCTCGTCGGGCGCGGCATAGCGGCGCTCGCGGATGCCGGTGCGGCGGACGATCCACTCCGAGTCCACGCCGATCCGCTCGGCGATCGGGCCGTTGGGGACGACGCGGTCCGGGAGGCGGTGGCCGAGGCCGACCACGCGCGCGGTCCGCGGCGGGGCCAGGCGCGCGTCGACCGGGGCTTCCGTGGCGAGCGACTCAGGCACGAGCTGCCTGCTCCGAGGCGGCGGCCTCGGGGTGGGTGGCGGGCTGGGCGGCGGTGGTGGACCGAACTGCCTGCGTTGAGGGAGCGGCCTCGGCCGGGGCAGCAGGCGCGGTTTCCCTACTTGCGCCGTTCGCCTGGCCGCCGGCGCCGGTCGGGTCTGGGGGCGTCTCGACCTTCGTGCCCGGGACGATCCGCTTCGCGAGCCGGGCAAGCACCTTGCCCGGACCGACCTCGATGAAGCGGGTGGCGCCGGCGTCGTGCAGCGCGGAGAAGGTCTCGCGCCAGCGGACCGGGCGGATCAGCGCGCCGGCCAGCTCGTCGCGGACGTCGGTGAACGGCTGCGCGGAGGCGCACGAGAAGACCTTGAAGCGCGGTTCGCCCAGCTCGACGTCGTCGAGCGCCGCGCGGAACGGGGCGACCGCCGGGGCCATCGACGGCGAGTGGAACGCACCCGCGACCGGCAGGCGGATCGCGCGCTTGCCCAGCTCGCCGGCGACCTCCTCGGCGCGGTCGAAGTTGTCGCGGTCTCCCGCGAGGACCACCTGGCCGGGGGCGTTGTCGTTGGCGACGATCAGGTTCGCGGCCTCGGCGACCGTGGTCGCCTCGGCCTCGTCGGCGCCCACCAGCGCGATCATCGAGCCGCGGTCGTCGGCCTCGGCCATCAGGCGGCCGCGCAGCACGACCAGCTCGAGCGCGTCGTCGACGGTCAGCACGCCTGCGGCCGCGAGGGCGGCCAGCTCGCCGAGCGAGTGGCCGGCGGCGGCGCCGGGCTCGACCTCGTCGGGCAGCCCGCGCCAGCCGGCGATCGACGCGCAGAAGATGGCGGGCTGCTGGAAGCGGGTGCTCTCCTCGACGCGCGCGAACGGGTCCTCCCCCACGAGCTCGGTGCAGCGCGTGAGGAGCTCTGGACAGCGCCGCGCGACGAGGTGGCGCATCTCGGGGGTCTGGCTGCCCTGGCCGGGAAACAGCAGGGCGCACGAAACATCGGCCGCGGGGCCGGGGTTGCGCGGGCCGGACGGCGAAGCAGTCAAGTCGCTCACGCGGACACCCTTGCTCGCGCGGGTATGGAATCCCGGGAAGAACTCGCGACCTACCCCCCGGCCGGGGGGGTCACCGTCACGTCATGGGGGGTGCGGATGGCTGCGGGCGCGCGCCGGAATCGACACCGGTCCTACGCGGCGCGCGCGAGCACGGTGGCGATCTGGACGGTGACCTTCAGCGTCTCGTCGCGGACCTGGCGCCAGGTGAAGCGGAGCACACGGTAGCCGGCGGCGTGCAGCGCGGCATCGCGCGCGCGGTCGCGCTCGAAGGCGGCGCGGTGGCCGTGCGCGGCCCAGCCGTCGGTCTCCACGACGAGGCGGCAGTCGGGCCAGAAGAAGTCGACCATGTGGCCGCGGAGGACGTGGTTGACGAGCGGCGGCGGAAGTCCGGCGGCGTTCAGAACGGGGAGCAGGCGCCGCTCGAGCTCGCTCCGGGTCGGCTCCGCGTGGTGGTCGGCGGTGCGAGGGATGAGCTTCAGCACGAGCGCCTCGGAGCGGGCGCGGTCGGCCTGCGGCCGGGGCAGCTGCGCGATCGTCTGGAGCGGCGTGGTGATCGGAAGTCGTCGGTATGCCGTGGTGTCGAGCGCGTTCGCTTCGTGGACCACGAGGCCCTTGCGGCTCCGGGGTCTGCGCTGCGTGAGCGTGACCTCGACGAACGGCGGCATCGAGGGGATGAGCCTCCACAGGTGCGCGGCGGTCCGGTGGGAGAGGACGGCGCCCTCACCCGCGGCGAGCAGCCCGGCGATCATCCGCCCGCGGTCGGAGATCGCCTCGTGGCCGACGGCGTAGACGCCTTGGTGGATGCGGATGAGCCGGGCGGCGTCGACGCGTCGGTTGATCTCGCGCCGGGTGAACCCGAGCGCCAGCACCTGCGCGCAGCCGACAACGCCGCATTGAGAGGTCGCCAGACGGGCGAGCAAAACGTCGAGCGACCGGTCGCCGAACGCTCCCGCTCGACGTTTTGTACCCCTCCGGTGCAGAACGTCGAGCGGCACCGGGACGGGCGACGGAACTCGACGTTTTGCACCCATCCGCCCACGATCGCGCACGCCGCCCGCCACTCAGGCCGAGAGCACACTCCCGACACTCTCTCGATGGGAAGTTGTTGCGAAGCCCCGCAGGCCCTACGCGATCAGGCCCAGCCGCTGTGCCTTCTGCACGGCCTCGGCCCTGTTGCGCGCCGAGAGCTTCCGGTACAGCGACGACGTGTGCTCCTTGACCGTGTGCGGAGAGAGGAAGAGCTGCTCCGCGATCTCGCGGTTCGTCGCTCCGGACCCGACCAGGTCGAGGACCTCGCGCTCGCGTTCGGTCAGCGCCGGTCCGGTGGGGGCCTCGTGCGGGCGGAAGACGGTCATGCCGAGGCCGACCATCCGGACGGCGCCCGCGATGTCGGCCGCCGGCCAGTCCTTGGAGATGAAGCCCGCCGCGCCCGCCGCGCGCGCGGCGTTCGGGTTGATGTGCCCCGCGCCGGAGATCCGCAGCACGTTCGTCTGCGGCGACTCCGCGCGCAGGCGCTCGCAGATCTCCGCGCCGGACTCCTTGCCGACGAACAGGTCGACCAGCGCGACGTGCGGCTGGTAGCGCAGCAGCAGCGCCATCGCCTCCTCGCCGTTGCGCGCGCTCAGGCAGCGCTCGACCCACGGCTGCTCGCCGAGCATGAGCCGCAGGCCCCAGTGCACGACCTCGTGGTCGTCGACCACCAGCACGCGCAGCTTGCGCTCGCCGGAGCCCGACGCGATCCGGCTCGGGCTGACGTCAGGAACGCTCATGCGGCACCGCCAGTCGCACCCGCCAGGTCCCCGGCTCGCGCTCGCCGAACTCGACCAGGCCGCCGACCTGCAGCGCCTCCAGCGCCGCGAGGCGCAGGCCCATGCCCGAGATCGTGCGCGACCGCCCGCGCACGCCGTCGTTGCAGACCTCCATCACCCACGCCCCCTCCTGTCGCTGCAGCGTCACCTCGACCTGGCTCGGCGACGCGTGCTTGCGCGCGTTGCGCACCGCCTCGACCAGCACGGACTGCGCGAGCGGCTCGAGCCCGCGCGGCACGCCGACCCCCGCGCTCCCCGGCGCCAGCGCGATGCCGAGGTCCGGATGGGCCTCCTGCAGCCGCTCGACCTCGTCGATGAGCGTGGTCTCGGTCGCGGGCGCGCTGCGGCCCAGCGGCCGCTGCAGCGCGCGGCGCAGGTCGCGCAGCCCGGCCTGCAGCTCCACCGTCACGCGCTCGCGCGCCTCCACGGGCAGCGGCGCGTCGCTGGAGACCACCAGCAGCACGCCGAACAGCCGCTGGATCACGCCCTCGTGCACCTCGCGCGCGAGGTCGATGCGCTCCTGCAGCTGGCGCGCGCGGGCCTGCTGGAACGTGGCGTGGCGCGCCGCCTCGGCCAGCGCGGACGTCTTGCCGAGCGTCCACAGCAGGTCGCGTTCGGCGTCCGAGAGCGGGCGGCGGGGCCGGCGGTCAGCGAGGATCACGCCGCTCCAGCGCCCGCCGGCCGACAGCGGGCAGCAGACGAGCGTCGCGCCGTCGAGCAGGTCGCGGAACCGCTCGGGCACGTCGCGCGCCATCGCGTCCGCGTCCATCTCGATCACCCGGTCCTCGACGAGCGCCTGGCGCGCGAACGGCGCCGACTCGACGGTCACGTGGGAGTGCGCGAAGCGCTCGAGGTCGAGCCCGTAGGCGCCGGCGGCCCGCACCCGGCGGTGCGCCTCGTCGTAGCGGAAGATCACCGCGCGGTCCATCGACGTCAGGCGGCACAAGGCCTCGCACAGCGAGGAGTAGAACGCGTCGGAGGACCCGTCGTCCTCGACGCGCGCGAGCAGCTCGACGAACGTCTCCAGGACGTCCACGCGCACGACCGGAGCATGCTCGTCGCTCACCGTCGTCTCCGGTCGCCCCGTCGCCACCTCCACATCATCCTCTACCCCCCGGGCGGCTTCAGGTGACGCGCACGCGGAAGGCCGCGCTCGCGCGCTCGCCGGGCTGCACCGTCGCGAGCTCCTCGCCGGTCGACAGCGCCGCGACCGGGGCCATCATCGGCTCCAGGCACGCCACGTCGAGCGCGATGGGCGCGAAGACCTGCGCGTAGCGGTAGCCGCCGGCCCACTCCACCGCGATCTCCCGCCCGCCGCCGGAGAGCACGTAGCGCGCGTCCTCGGCCACGGCGCCATGGGTGTCGAGCGTCCGGTCGCCGAGCGCGGCTCGCGTGGCGGGGAGCTCGGTCCGCTCGCCGGTCGGCAGGTTGCGATCGTCGAGCGTGAACGCGACGCGCGCCGGCTCGGCCAGCTCCCACTCGGCGCGTGGCACGCCCGGAAGCGACAGCCACGGGTGCCATCCGAACGCCAGCGGCACCTCGTCCGCGCCGGTGGCGACCACGGTCGTGGTGACGGCGAGCGTGTCGCCCTCCAGCCGGAGCGCGAGGTCGAGCCGGTGCGGGAACGGAAACACCGCCAACCGGTCGTCGCGGCGACCGTAGTCCAGCGACGCCGCCAGCCACGCGGCGGCGCCGTCGGCGCCCGCGTCGACGACGTCCCAGTCCTCGGCCGCCGCCAGCGCGCCGTGAATCGGCAGGTCGTGCTCGTCGGAGCGCACCACGCCGCGTGAGCGGTCGATCGTCACCGCGCGACCGGCGACGGCGTAGCGCCAGTCGCGCAGGCGGTTGGCCCACGGGTGCAGCAGCGGCAGGCCGAACGACTTGCCCGTCCCGCGCCACGCGTCGAGCCCGCCGCGCTGCACGAGCAGCTCCTCGCCCCGGTGCTCGAGCGAGCAGCCGATCATGCCGGCGGCGGGCACGAAGCTCGCGCGCAGCTCGTCGCCGGCGAGCACGACGGCCTCGAGCTGCCCGTGCGCGATGCGCTCCAGGGTGGCCACGCCGGGCAGCCTATGCGCCGGGCGTGAGAGGATGCCGCGTCCATGCGCCTCCTCCCCCGCGAGCAGGACCGCCTGCTGCTGTTCCTGGCCGCCGAGCTGGCGCGCAAGCGGCGCGCCCGGGGGCTGCGACTCAACCAGGCCGAGGCGATCGCGCTGATCGCCGACGAGGTGTGCGAGGCCGCGCGCGACGGGCGGGCATACGCCGACGCCGAGGCGGCCGGCTACGCCGCGCTCGGCCCTGCCGACGTGGCCGACGGCGTCGCCGAGCTGGTGCGCCGGGTGGAGGTGGAGGCGCTGTTCGCCGACGGCAGCCGGCTGCTCGTCCTGCACGATCCGATCGGCCCGGCCCGGCCGCGGCCGTACGCGGAGACCGGGATCGAGTGGCTCGCCGAGGACGTCGCGCTCAGCGTCGTCAACGAGGGCGAGGTGCCGGTGGGCGTCACCTCGCACTTCCACTTCTTCGAGGTCAATCGCGCACTGCGCTTCGAGCGCGCCGCCGCGTGGGGCATGCGGCTCGCGATCGCGCCGGGCGCCAAGGTGTTCTTCGACCCCGGGAGCCCGCACGCGGTCTTCCTCGTCCCGTTCGGCGGCGCCCGCGTGGTCCGCGGGCACGCCGGCCTCGCCGACGGCTCGCTCGACGCCGACGGCGCACGCGACGCCGCGCTGGGGCTGGCGCGCGAGCGGGGATACCGCGGTGCCTGAGCCGGGCGCCGTCCGGCTCGCCGACTCCGATCTCTGGCTGGTGCCCGACGGCGACGACGCCGGCGGCCCCGACCGGATCGTCCCCGGCTTCGGCAACACGATGCGCGACGGCCTGGGCGTGCGGGCCGAGCGCGGCGGGGTGGAGCTGGCGATCGTCGGCGGGCTCGTGGCCGACCCGGTCCTCGGGGTGCGCTACGCCAGCCTGGGCATCGCCGGCGGGCGGATCGTCGCGATCGGGCGCGCCGGGAATCCCGACACGATGGACGGGATCGACGTCGTGCTCGACACGGGCACGTCAGTCGTCGACGCCACCGGCATGGTCGTCACGCCCGGCGGCGTGGACCCCCACGTGCACTGGCTCTCCCCGCAGGTCGCCGACACCGCGCTGGCGGGCGGCCTGACGACGCTGGTGATCCAGGACTACGGCCCGGTGTGGAACCTCGGCACCAACCCGCCCGAGGGGCTCGCCGCCACCTGGGCCGCGCTGGAGGCCCACCCGGTCAACGCGTGCCTGCTGGTGCGCGCCTCCTCCGCCCGGCCCGGGCCGGTCGAGGACGCGCTGCGCGCGGGCGGCGGCGGGCTGAAGATCCACGAGGACGTCGGCGCGGGGCCGGAGCAGATCCGCTGCGCGCTGGACGTCGCCGACCGCCACGACGTCCAGCTCGCGATCCACACCGACGGCCTCAACGAGGCGTTGTCGGTCCAGGACACGCTCGCCGCGTTCGGCGGGCGCACGATCCACGCGTTCCACATCGAGGGCTGCGGCGGCGGCCACGCGCCGGACCTGCTCGACCTCGCCGGGCGCGAGCGCGTGCTGACGTCCTCCACCTCCCCCACCGTCCCGTTCGGCCCCGGAGCCGAGGCCGAGCACCTCGCGATGGTGGCGGCCGTGCACGTCATGGCGCCCGGCGGGCGCGCCGGCGACTGGACCGCGCTGCGCCGCCGCGTGCGCCCGGAGACGATGGCGGCCGAGGGCGTGCTGCACGACCTGGGCGTGATCGCGATGCTCTCCTCGGACTCGCAGGGGATGGGGCGGATCGGCGAGGTCTACCGGCGCGCGCTGCAGAACGCCGACGCGATGAAGAGCGCGCGCGGCGGCGAGGACGGGCCGGGCGACAACGCCCGCGTGCTGCGCCACCTCGCCAAGGTGACGATCAACCCCGCGATCACGCACGGGCTGGCCGGCCACGTCGGCTCGCTGGAGGTCGGCAAGCTCGCCGACGCGGTGCTGTGGTGGCCGCACTTCGCCGGCGTGCGCCCGGAGCTGGTGCTCAAGAGCGGGATCTCGGCCTGGGGCGCCTCAGGCGACGGCAACGCGACCACCGCGCTGTCGGAGCCGGTGCTGGTGCGCAAGCAGGTCGGCGCCCACGGCGCGGCGGCGGCGCGGCTGTCGCTCGCGTTCCTCGCCGGCGCGGCGATGGACGCGGAGCTCCCCACGACCCGCCCGCGGATGCGCGTGGAGGGCTGCCGCGAGCTGACGGCGGCCGACATGGTGCGCAACACGCGCACGGGGAACGTGCGCGTGGACCCGCGGACCTACGCGGTGACGCTGGACGGCGAGCCGGTCACTGCGCCGGCGGTGGAGCGGGTCGCCTTCTCGGACCGCTTCCTCCTGGGCTGAACGTCGGGGAGTACCGCCTATGGCCCCGACTCACCGACGTTCGGCGTCTGGCCCGAGCGTCAGCCGGGGGGCGCCGGCAGCGTGAAGTGGAACCGGCTGCCGCCCGCGCCGGACGGCTCGACCCAGATCCGTCCGCCGTGGCGCTCGACCACGGTCTTGCAGACGGTCAGCCCGATCCCGCTGCCCGGGATGGCGTCGTCGGTGTGCAGTCGCTGGCCGAAGTCGAAGACCCGCTCGGTGAAGCGCGGCTCGATCCCGATCCCGTTGTCGGCGACGGTGAACTCCCACTCCCCCTCGCCCGGCCGAGCCCGGATGGCGATCTCGGGCCGCGCTTCGCCGCGGAACTTGACCGCGTTGGCGATCAGGTTCTGGAGCAGCTGCGCGAGCTGTACGGGGTGCGCGCACAGCGTCGGGAGCGGGCCGACGTGGACGGCGGCCGCCGCGGCCTCGAGGTCGGCCTGCAGGGAGCAGAGGACCTCGTCGACGACCGTGCGGAGCGCCACCTCGCGCATCGGCGCGTCGTCCTCGCGCACGCGCGAGTATTCGCGGACCCCGTCGAGCAACCGGGTCATGCGGTGCACGCCGTCGACGATGTGCTCGACCAGCTCGCACTCGGCCGGCTCGAGCTGCCCCGTCGCGCGCCGCTCGAGCACGCGCGCGCCGCCGGCGATGACGCGCAGCGGCGACTGCAGGTCGTGGGAGACCACGCCCGCGAAGCGGTCCAGGTCAGCGTTCGAGCGCGCCATCTCCGCGGCGTGCCGGTCCGCCTCGCGCTCCGCGCGCCGGCGCTCGGTGAGGTCCTCGACCCAGGCGAGCCAGTAGAGCTGCTCGCCGTGGTCGTCGCGCGCGGCCATCACCTCGATCGCGGCTGGGAACGTGGTGCCGTCCGCGCGCACGTGCTCGGACTCGTAGCTGAGGAACCCGGCGGCGTCGATCTCCCTGCCCAGCTCGCCGATCCGCTCGGCCGCGCCGGGCGTCAGCACGCAGTCCAGCGGCATGCCGACGAAGTCCTCCACCACGCCGCCGTGCATCGCGGCGTAGGCGGGGTTGACCACGGCGAGGAGGCCGGTGCGCGGATCGGTGACGGCGATTCCGCGCCGCGTGACCCGGAACAGCAGCTCCCACTGGGAGCGCAGCTCGTCGGCGCGGCGGTGCTCGTCGGCGTCGCGCACCGTCACCAGGTGCTCGGTGACCGCGCCGGCCTCGTCGCGGACGGCGTCGAAGCGCACGTCGGCACGCAGCACTGTCCCGTCGACGCGGACGAGCCGGAGCTGCAGGCTCAGCGTGTCGGACACGCGCAGCGCGGCGCGTAGAGCCCGGTCGACGTCGGCGCGGTCGGCGGGATGGACCAGCTCCACCGCCGGGCGGCCGGCGAGGTCCTCGGGCGCGTACCCGAGCACGTGCTCGACCGACGCCGACGCCGCGATCCAGCGCTCGTCCAGCCCATGACGGAGATGGACGTCCGGCGTCAGATGCGGGAGGAAGCGCAGCTCCTCGTCGAGTGTCTGGGCGCGCACGATGGCGGTGGCCCTGGCGGCAGCCTGCACCCGTTCTCCTTCGGCATGCGCGGCGAAACCTTGAGTCCACGTTCGAACCGCACCCTCAGCGCCACGCGTGCCCGACGAGCACGGGCTCGGGCTCGAGCTCGACGCCGAACGCCTCCTGCACGCCGGCGGCGATCTCGCGCGCGAGCGCCACGAGCTGCGCCGTCGTCCCCGCCCCGCGGTTGGTGAGCGCCAGGGTGTGCTTGGCGGAGATCGCCACGGTTGCCGGGTCGCCGTGGCCGCGCGTGAAGCCGGCACGCTCGATCAGCCAGGCGGCCGACGTCTTGACGGTCCCGTCGGGCTGCGGGAAGCGCGGCACGCGGACGTCCTCGCCCACGCGCGCACGCGCGCGCACCTCCAGCGCGGCGAACGCGTCCGCGTCCAGGACGGGATTGGTGAAGAACGAGCCCGCGGAGACGGAATCGGGGTCGGCCGGATCGATCACCATGCCCTTGCCGCGGCGCAGGGCGAGCACGGCGCCGCGCACGTCGGCCAGCGGCGCCGTGGCACCCTCGGCCACCCCGAGCGCGCGCCCCAGCTCGGCGTAGCGGATCGGCTGCGAGTGCGGCTGGCGGGCCGGCGCGAACGTGACGGCGAGCACGAGCCAGCGCCCCGGCGCGCGCTTGAACGCGCTCGAGCGGTAGGAGAAGCCGCACTCGGCCGCGCCGAGCTCGAGCACCGCGTCGCGCGCGCGGTCGTACGCGCGCACGGAGACGATCGTGCCGGCCACCTCCTGGCCGTACGCGCCGACGTTCTGGATCGGGCTCGCGCCGACCGAGCCCGGGATGCCCGACAGGCACTCGAGCCCGGCCCGGCCCGCCGCGACGCAGCGCGCCACGAACGGGTCCCACGACTCACCCGCCGCGACCTCGAGGCGATCGCCGTCCTCGCGTACGCCGCGCGAGGCGATCCGCAGCACGGTGCCGGGGAAGCCCGCGTCGGCGACCACGAGGTTCGATCCGCCGGCCAGCACCAGCAGCGGGCGCCCGGCGGCGTCGGCCTCGCGCACGGCGGCGAGCATCGCGGCCTCGTCGGCGGCTTCCACGAGCCGCCTGGCGGGCCCGCCGAGACGCAGCGTGGTGAGGTCCGCCAAGGCCGGGTGCACCCGGCCCAGCGTACGTCAGGCGGTCTGCGGGCGCTGCTTGGGCGACGGCTCGTCGCGCTCGTCGAGCTTGAGCTCGTCCTCGGCCCCGCGCACGCCCTCGTGCAGCTCGCGCGTGCGTTCGGTCTCCGCGTTGAACTCGACTCCCAGCAGCACCGCGATGTTGGTGATCCACAGCCACAGCAGGAAGACGATGACGCCGCCGAGCGTGCCGTAGGTCTTGTTGTAGGAGCCGAAGTTGGCGACGTAGAACGCGAACCCGACCGAGGCCACGATCCACACGACCAGCGTCAGCACCGTGCCGCCCGAGACCCACTTGCGGCCGACCTTCGCGTTCGGCGCGGCGTAGTACAGGACGTGCAGGATCACGAGAACCAGGGCCAGCATGACCGGCCACTTGGCGATCTGCCAGGCGGTCACGGCGGCGTCGCCGAGGCCGATCGCCTCGCCGACCGCGGTGGCCAGCGGACCGGAGACGACCAGGCCGATCGCGGTCACGGTGACGAGCAGGATGCAGATCAGGGTGACGAGGAGCTGGAGCGGCTTGAGCTTCCAGAACGGGCGCCCTTCCTCCACCTCGTAGATCGAGTTCGACGCCTCGGTGAACGCGCCGACGTAGCCCGACGCCGACCACAGCGCCGACGCGACGCCGACGATCGCCAGCACGCCGGCGGCGCCGCCGCTGGAGGTGACCGACTCGATCGGGCCCTGGAACGTCTCGACCGCCGAGGCCGGCCCGAGCGCACCGATCACGTCGGTGAGGAACTGCGTCACCGTCGCGGGATCGGCGATCAGGCCGGTGAGCGAGACCATCACGAGCAGCGCGGGGAACAGCGAGAGCACCGCGTAATAGGTCAGTGCCGCGGCCCAGTGCTGGAGCTTGTCCTCCTTGAACTCCTTGAGCGTGCGGATGAAGGTCGGGCCCCAGGACCGCTTGGGCAGGTCGGTGGGAGAGGCGGTCGCAGGCATACCGGGGTGGTGACCGCCGCCGGCGCGGCGAAACGGACGCTGGTCTCCAACCTGACGCGTCTACGCGGCGGGCCAGGTGTGCACCGGCTCGTTGGAGTGCATGTGGTCGCGGTAGCGGACCGTCATCTCGCGCAGCGCCTCCGCCCGGTCCAGGCCGCCGGCCTCGTAGAGGCGGCGGAACGTTCGGCTCTGCCACGTCGCGCCGTTGGCCTCCTCGACGCAGCGGCGCTCGACGATGCCCAGCAGCCGGTCGCGCGCGTGCGGGTCGACGCCGTAGCGCTCCAGCCCCTCGTGCGCGAGCGGGAGCAGCCGGCGCAGCACCAGTTCGGTCACCGGGACGTCGCCCACGCCGGGCCAGTAGACGCGCGCGTCCAGGCCGTCGCGCGCGCCCGCGTGCAGGTTGTCCTCGGCCGCCGAGAACGACATCTGCGACCAGATCGGGCGCTCGCCCTCCACCAGCGACCGCACGAGCCCGTAGTAGAAGGCGGCGTTGGCGAGGATGTCGACCACCGTCGGGCCGGCCGGCAGCACGCGGTTCTCCACGCGCACGTGCGGGCGCCCGCGCACGACCTCGTAGACCGGGCGGTTCCAGCGGTAGACCGTGCCGTTGTGGAGCTTGAGCTCGCCGAGCTGCGGGATGTCGCCGCGCTCGAGCACCTCGACCGGGTCCTCGTCGTCGAGCAGCGGGAGCAGCGCCGGGAAGTAGCGGACGTTCTCCTCGAACAGGTCGAAGATCGACGTGATCCAGCGCTCGCCGAACCACACCCGCGGCCGCACGCCCTGGGCCTTGAGCTCCTCCGGCCGCGTGTCGGTGGCCTGCTCGAACAGCGCGATGCGCGTCTCGCGCCACAGCTCCTTGCCGAAGAAGAAGGGCGAGTTCGCGCCGACCGCGAGCTGGATGCCGGCGACCGCCTGCGCGGCGTTCCAGTGTCGCGCGAAGTCCTCCGGGTGGACCAGCTGGTGCAGTTGCACGCTCGTGCAGGCGGCCTCGGGCGCGATCGAGTCGGCGTAGGCCGAGAGCCGCTCTACCCCGCCGATCGAGAGGTGCAGGTCCTCGCCGCGCGCCGCGAAGATCTGCTCGTTGAGGAGCTCGTAGCGTGGGTTGGCGCTGAGCGAGCGCACATGCAGGTGCTGCTCGCCGAGCGTCGGCAGGATGCCGACGATCATCATGTGCGCGCCCGTCTCGCGCGCCTTGTCCTCGGCCGCGTTGAGCGAGTCGCGCACCTGCTGCTCGAGGCCGGAGAACACCTCGCCCTCCAGCAGCCGCGGCGGGATGTTGATCTCGATGTTGAACTGCCCCAGCTCGGTCACGAACGCGTCGTCGGCGATCCGCTCGAGCACCTGGGCGTTCGCCATCGCGGGGTCGCCGGCCTCGTCGGTCAGGTTGAGCTCGATCTCCAGGCCGATCGAGCGCTTCTCGGCGTCGAAGCGCGACTCGCGCAGCATGCGCGCGAAGACGTCGAGGTTGCGCTTGACCTTGTCGCGGTAGCGCTGGCGGTCCTCACGGCTGAACACCGTGGACGCAACGTCGTCCCCCATGGGCGGAGCGTACCCGTCTGACGGGCGATCGACCCGGCGGAGGGTCAGCCGCCGCGGTCGCGCGCGAGCCGCGCGAACAGCTCGGTCCCGCGCTGCAGCGTCTCCAGCTCGTCCGCGGTCAGCTCGTGGGTGATCGCGTCGCTCAGCCAGTCCACGCGGCGCGCGCGCTCGGCCTCGAGCCGAGCGCGGCCGGCCTCCGTGATCGAGAGCTGCGTCTTGCGGCCATCGGACGGGTCCGCCTCCTGGCCGACCAGGCCGAGCGCGACGAGCTGAGCGACCGTCCGGGCCATCGACTGGTGGCGGACGACCTGCGCGGTCGCCAGCTCGCTCGTCGTGCGGGGACCGTCACGGTCGAGCAGGCCGAGCACGGCGAGCTGGCCCAGCGGCACGTCGCCGTCGGCGCGCACCCGGCGAACGAGCTGGCCGATCGCGACCCGCAGGTCGCTTGCGGCGTGGGCGGCGTCGGATGGGCGCATCGCGACAGCGTACCGGCAGACACTGCAGCCAAGCTGTACAGCTTGGCTGTATAATTTCGGCATGCCGATCGACACGCTCCCCCCCGAGACCGCCCTCGTCCTGCTCGACCTGCAGCACGGCGTCACCGCGCTGCCGACGGTGCATCCCGCCGCGGAGGTGGTCAGCCGCGCGGCGCGCCTCGCCGCCGCGTTCCGGGAGCGCGGACGCCCGGTGGCGCTGGTGCGGGTCACCTTCTCACCCGACGGCGGCGACGTCCTGCGCACGCGTACGGACGCCCAGCCGCCCCCGATGGACGATCGGGCCGGACTTCGCGACGCTCCACGACGAGCTGGGCCGGTCGCCCGACGACCTGCTGATCACCAAGCGCGGCTGGGACGCGTTCAACGGAACCGAGCTCGACCTCCAGCTCCGCCGCCGCGAGATCCGCTCGCTCGTCCTCGGCGGCATCCGGACCTGCATATCCGTCGAGTCGACCGCGCGCCACGCGCACGGGCTCGGCTACGAGCTCGTCGTCGCGAGCGACGCCGTCACCGATCTCGACGCGGACCTGCACCGCAACACCGTCGAGGGGATCTTCCCGCGGCTGGCGCGCGTCGACACGACCGACGCGATCCTGGCCGCGTCGACCCGCGCCTAGCTGGGCAGCGGTGGCGGCGGGGCCGGATTGTGGGCGTGGCGGCCGGGCGGTTAGGTCAACTGCGGCATCGAAGGCGTGGGTGCGAACGGGAGCGGCGCGCGTGAGCCGGCTCCCCAACGTCGTGAGGCGCCCCGGTCAGTGCTCGGCTCACGACGTTCGGAGCGTCATGGGACCCCAACGTCGTGAGGCGCCCCGTTGCAGCGCACGCTTACGACGTTGAGCACAGGACGCACCGGCACCGCCCCGGCCGTGCCGGGCGCGCGCTTCCGCGCCGCCGTCCCTCAATGCCGCAGTTGACTTGGTCGCCGACCCCGTCGCAGCCCCGGGGTTGGTCATAGCCATCCCGCAGTGAGGACACCCCCGCCACATGCACGCTGCGCTCGTCGCGCCCGTGAGCATCGGCGCGACGGGGAGCGGCCACTTCCTGCAGCGGAGCGAAACTCGGCGCGTCGTCTCATCCCGGAGGCACCGGCCCGAGTCGCTATCGCTCGCAAGTGACGTCCCCCGAGGCCACCGTCCGCGCCCCGCACTGCTCGTGGTGGACGACGAGCCGCCGGTCTTGCGCGCCGTCCAGCGCGATCTGCGCGGGCGCTTCGGCGAGCAGTACCGCGTGCTGTGCGCCGGATCGGGCGCGGAGGCGGAGGACCTGATGCGCGAGCTGCGCATGCGCGGCGAGCCGCTCGCACTCGTGCTCGCCGACCAGCGCATGCCGGGCATGACCGGCGTGGAGCTGCTCGAGTCGGCGCGTGACCTCTACCCCAAGGCCAAGCGCGCGCTGCTGACCGCCTAACCGGACACCGGCGCCGCGATCGCCGCGATCAACCAGGCCCAGATCGACTACTACCTGCAGAAGCCCTGGGACCCGCCCGAGGAGCGGCTGTTCCCCACGCTGGAGGACCTCCTGGGCGACTGGCAGGCCGACGCCGTGCTCGCCGATACCGAGGCGCGCGTGGTCGGGCACCGGTTCTCGCGCGGCTCGCACGAGGCGCGCGACTTCCTCGCCCGCAACCGCGTGCCGTACGAGTGGCTCGAGGTCGACCGCGACCAGGAGGCCCGGCAGCTGCTCGACCTCGCGGGCATCTCCAGCGACCGCCTGCCGGCCGTGTTCCTGCGCGACGGCACCGTGCTCGAGGCGCCGACGCCGCTCGAGCTGGCGGGCAAGCTGGGCCTGCCGACGCACGCCGAGCTGGACTTCTACGACATCGTGATCGTCGGCGGCGGTCCGGCCGGCCTCGCCGCCGCCGTCTACGGCGCGTCAGAGGGGTTGCGCACCGTGCTGGTCGAGCGCGCGGCGCCCGGCGGCCAGGCCGGGCAGAGCTTGCGGATCGAGAACTACCTCGGCTTCCCGAACGGGCTCTCGGGCGCCGACCTCGCGCGGCGTGCGCACGACCAGGCGCGCCGCTTCGGCGCCGAGCTGCTGACCGTGCAGGAGGTGACCGGCCTGGAGGCGCGCGGCCCGCAGCGCGTGGTCACGCTCGCCGGCGGGGCCGAGCTGGCCGGCCACAGCGTCCTGGTCGCCACCGGCGTCGCCTACCGGCGGCTCGACGCGCCGGGCGTCGCCGGGCTGGAGGGCGCGGCGTCTACTACGGCGCGTCGCTCGTGGAGGCCGAGGCCTGCAAGGACCAGACCGTCGCAGTCGTCGGCGGGGCCAACTCCGCCGGCTCGCGGCCCTGCGGCTCGACGGCCCGCAAGGCGAGGAGCGGGTCGAGGCGGCCGCGGTGTTCGTCTTCATCGGCGCCGCGCCGTACACCGACTGGGTCGGCGAGCGCGTAGGCCGCGACGCGCGCGGGTTCGTGCTCGCCGGGCCCGACGCCGCCGCCGCCGAGCAGCACCGCTGGCCGCTCGAGCGCGACCCGTTCCTGCTCGAGACCACGCTGCCCGGGGTGTTCGTCGCGGGCGACGTGCGCCACCGCTCGATCAAGCGCGTCGCCAGCGCGGTCGGCGAGGGGTCGATGAGCGTCCAGTTCATCCACCAGTACCTCGCCGACGCATGACCGTCGGGCTCGACGAGCTGCGCGCGATCGACTTCTTCGACGGGGTCGAGGACGACCGGCTCGCGGAGTGGGCCGCGGCGGCGCGCGAGCGCTGGTGCGAGCCCGGCGAGCTCGTGGTCTCGCGCGGCGCCGCGAACACCGCGTTCAAGCTCCTGCTCGCGGGCTCGCTGGACGGCTACGTGATCCGCGACGAGCGTGAGGAGCGCGACCACACACACGTCGCCCCGACGTGGCTCGGCGCGCTCATGGCGGTGACCGACGAGCCGGCCCGGATCACGATCCGGGCGGCCGAGCGCAGCCGCGTCGCCGACATCGAGCCGGCGACGTTCCGGGGGCTGCTGTTCCGCACGCCGGTCGCGTTCCAGCGCGTGATGCGCACGTTCCGCCCGATCTACAGCCGGTTCGGAACCGCCGAGATGCAGCGCGAGAAGCTCGCCGCGCTGGGGGCAGATGTAGGCCGGTCTCGCGCACGAGCTCAACAACCCGGCCGCGGCGGCCACGCGCACGGCGGCCTCGCTGGCGGACGCGCTGGACGTGCTCGGCGGCGTGATCGGCGAGTTCGTGGAGTCCGGCGTCGAGCGCGCGGACGCCGGGGCGCTGGTCGCGCTCCAGCGCCAGGCGATGGTCGGCGCCACCGAGGAGCGCAACGCGCGCGCCTCCGCCGACGCGGAGGACCAGATGGGCGCGCTGCTGGAGGCGCGCGGCGTGCCGGATGCGTGGAGGCTGGCCGAGCCGCTCGCGTCCGCCGGGCTCGACGCGGCGTGGCTCGAGCAGCTCGCCCAGCGGGCGGGGGCGGCGCTGCCGGCCGCGGCGCGCTGGATCGCCGCCTCGCTCACCGCGCGTTCGCTCAGCGAAGAGCTGCGCGAGGCGACCGACCGCATGTCGGCACTGGTGCGCGCGATCAAGGCCTACACCTACATGGACCAGGCCGCGCTGCAGGAGGTCGACGTCCACGAGGGGATCGACGCGACGCTCACGATCCTCGGCCACAGCTCAAGTACACGCGGATCGCGATCGAGCGCCGCTACGCGCCCGACCTCCCGCGCGTGTGCGTGTACGGCTCCGAGCTCAGCCAGGTCTGGACCAACCTGCTCGACAACGCGATCGACGCGCTCGGTGAGGCCGGGACGATCACGATCGCGACCGCGCCGTGGCACGAGATGGGCGTCGAGGTGACGATCGCCGACGACGGCCCGGGCATCCCCGAAGACACGCAGCGGCGCGTCTTCGAGCCGTTCTTCACGACCAAGGCCGTCGGCTCGGGCACCGGTCTCGGCCTCGACACCACGCTGCGCATCGTCCGCGACCGCCACCACGGCGACGTCGCCCTGACGTCCCGCCCGGGCGAGACGGCGTTCACCGTCAGGCTGCCGCACTCGCCGCAGCGCAGCGCGTAGTCAGCGCGCGACCGACGCGAGCGTCTCGACCGCGCGGGCGTAGTGCTCGGGCCCGATGCGGATGTGCGACTGCTGGCTCATCGAGCGCGCGGCGACGCCGATCGCCTCCACGGGCGGCGCTGCGTCGAGCACCGGCACGACCAGCAGCGGCTCGACCGCGATCGTCCACGGCCAGCGCGGGTGCTCGCGCGGCTCGGGCTCCGCGATCGCCTCCACGACCGCGAACACGCGCCGCCAGACCGACGCGTAGTACACGAGCCGGTCGCCTGGGACGATGCGCGGGCGGCGCGGGAAGCCCGTGCGGTGCAGCAGCTCGGGGCGCTCGTCGAACCAGGCCTCCGACAGGGGTCCGCGCGCGTGGCCGATCGCCGTGAGCCAGTGTCCGCGCACGCGTCCGAGTATGCCGCCGTCAGCCCGATCGGCGCACCCGCTCGGCGATCTGCGGGTAGCGAAGCACGAGCCCCTCCGCGTCAAGCTCCAGATCGGCCGCGAAGTCGGACGCAGGGTCGAGCGAGACGAAGCGGACGCGGCCCGGCGCGAGGTGCTCGTAGCGCTGGGGATCGGCGTGCACGGTCAGGTCGGGCAGCGAGACCCACGCCATCGTGAGGTCGTAGGCGCCGGGCACTCGTGCAACCCATGGCGGCGCACCGGCATCACGTTCGTGAGCGGGCCGCCGGCGGAGGCGGCGCGGCCGGCGGGCGCATGGCTGCACGCGCTCGTGCATGCCGTCGGCGCCGCCGCGTAGCTTCGGCGGATGCTCCGCGAGGTCAAGGGGGCGGCGTTCGGCCGGCGGCTGACGCCGCTGGGCTGGCGCTATCACGCGACGTGGGATCCCGCGCTGGCATGGGGCACGCGCCGGTTCCGCCGGCTGCTGGCGCGCCAGTCCGGCGAGCCGGTCGCGCTGCACGACGCCGGGCGCCGGCGCTGCTGGCTGTTCGAGGACCGCGTCTACTGGGAGGACGACGGCCTCAGCGCCTCGGACGTGCGCGCGCTCGTGCGCGAGCGCGAGCACCGGCAGCGGCGGCGGCTGGAGCGCGCGCACGCGCTGGCCGCCGCCGGGGCGGAGC
>JBPCNM010000292.1:0-3243 GCA_051001255.1 Solirubrobacteraceae bacterium | reverse complement strand
CACGGCGGCCTCGTCGCCGTCGCGCAGCAGCTCGATCGGGTCGGGGGCGCCGTTGACGATCTCCTCGAAGAACGCCTTGCGGTCCTGGTAGGTCGGCAGCGTGCCCTTGGCCCAGCCGCGGACCTCGTTGAGCATCACGGCGAGGCGGGCGTACTCCTCGCCGAACTCCTCGGCCACCTGGCGCTTGATCCGCTTGGCCAGCGCGGGGGACGCGCCGGCGGTCGAGATGGCGATCGCGAGCGGGCCCGTGCGCACGATCGCCGGCAGGATGAAACTGCACAGCGGCGGGACGTCGACGATGTTGACGAGCATCGCGCGGCGCTCGGCGTCCTCGTAGACGCCGATGTTGGTGTCCGTGTCGTCGGTCGCGGCGATCGCGATGAACGTGTGGTCCAGATCGCCGGGCTCGTACCGGCGCCGGATCCACTCGATCGAACCCTCGGCGGCCAGCGCCTCGAGCTCCGGCACGGCGACGGGCGCGACGAGCACCACCCTGCCGTCGCAAGCGAGCAGCCCTTCGACCTTCTCCAGGCCGATCTCGCCGCCGCCGACCACGAGGCAGCGGCGCCCGGTCAGCTTGAGGCAGGCGATGTAGAACGGCGTCTCCAGCATTCCCTGCACGCAGGTCTGGTCGCAGATCCCGCGACGGAACTGGCAGACGCACTCCTTGCCCTGATACGCGGCGGCCGGCATGCGATCTCCACGGTACTACGGTGCGTACCAAGGTCAGCGATGGGCTACTTCGACGACGACGCGATGCTGCGCCGGGTGCACCGCGAGAGCGTGGTGGCGCTCTCCGGGCCGCGGGCGCTGCTGATGCAGGCCGCCCATCCGGTCGCGTTCGCCGGCTTCTTCGCGCACACCGGCGCGCTGGGCGAGCCGTACGAGCGGCTGAGCCGGACGGCGGTGGTGATGGACACGATCGGCTTCGGCACGCGCGCCGACGCCGACCGCGCGACCCGGCGCGTGCGGGCCATGCACCGGCGCGTGCGCGGCGTGACCGCGGCGCGCGCTGGTCGCTTCCCGGCCGGCACGCCCTACGCGGCCGACGATCCCGAGCTGCTGCTGTGGATCCTCGCCTGCCTGGCCGACTCGGCGCTCGTCGTCTACCAGAAGTACGTGTGCACGCTCAGCCGCGCCGAGCGCGACGCCTACTGGCGCGACTACAAGCAGGTCGGCCGCCTGTTCGGGCTGCGGGACGCCGAGATGCCCGGCGCGATCGAGGACTTCGACGCCTACGTGGCCGGCATGCTCGCGTGCGGCGACCTGAGCGTCGGGCCGGCAGCCCGCGAGCTGGCGGTGCAGATCGTGCTCAAGCCCCCGGTGCCGTTGAAGGTCAAGCCGCTGCTCGAGCTGGCCAACCAGATCACGGTCGGCCTGCTGCCCGGCGCGATCCGGCGCGAGTACGGCTTGCGCTGGGATCCGGCGCGCGCGATCGCGCTGCACGGCGGCGCGGAGTACGTCAAGCGCGTCGTGGTGCCGCTGTTGCCGGCGAAGCTCCGGCTCGTCTCGAGCGCGCGGGCAGCGTAGATCATCCCTGTGGGGGATGGATCGCCGGTGCGCGCTCCGGGACGCTCGCGCCGTAGGACTTGTCCCCCATCCCATCAAGGAGTGCGCGCATGCGCAACCTCAAGCTGGTGCTCCAGCGCGAGCCGGCGGCCGTCGGGTCGCTCGTCGCGTCCATCCTCCCGGTGCTCGTCCTGCTGGGCGTGTTCAAGATCGACGAGGCCGGCGTGGCGGCCGTCGTCGTGGCGGTCAACACGGCCGTCGGCTTCGCGATCCGCGTGCTCGTCTCGCCGAACGCACCGCTGCTGTCCGCGCCCGAGCCCGGCCGGCAGATCACGACCGCGTAGCGCTTGCCTGGCTTCGCGCGCCGGCGCCCCGTACTCTCGCGGCCATGAGTCGCTACGGAAAGCGTGCCGACGTGATCGTCCACGAGTCGGAGCCGTTCAATGCCGAGACCGGGCGCGCCGCCCTGGCGGAAGGGCCGCTGACCGCCACGGACGCGTTCTACGTGCGCGGCCACGGTGCCGTGCCCGAGCTCGACCCGGCCGCGTTCCGGCTGCGCGTGCATGGTCTGGTGAAGCGCGAGCTCGAGCTCTCGCTGGCGACGCTGCGCGAGGCGTTCCGCGAGTGCGAGGTCACGGCGACGCTGCAGTGCGCGGGCAACCGGCGCGCCGGCCTGATCGCGATCCGCGACATCCCCGGCGAGGCGCCCTGGGGCGCAGGCGCCACCGGAACCGCGCGCT
The DNA here is from genome assembly GCA_051001255.1 of Solirubrobacteraceae bacterium. GTDB lineage: Bacteria > Actinomycetota > Thermoleophilia > Solirubrobacterales > Solirubrobacteraceae > DASQMT01. The sequence continues at coordinate 994 of JBPCNM010000292.1, read as the reverse complement.
GGCGCGGCATCCCGCTCACCGACGTGCTCGCGCTCGCCGGCCCGCTGGCCGGGGCCGCCCATGTCGGCTTCGACGGCGCCGACCTCTGTCCGGAGGCCAAGCCGGCCCAGCGCTTCGGCGGCTCGATCCCGCTCGACAAGGCGTGCCGCCCGGAGGTCCTGCTCGCGTGGTCGATGAACGGGGAGCCGCTGAGCGCGGTCCACGGTGCGCCGCTGCGGGTCGTCGTGCCGGGCTACATCGGGGCGCGCAGCGTGAAGTGGCTCGAGCGCATCGAGGTGCGCGCGGAGCCCTGGGACGGCTACTTCCAGCACGTCGTCTACCGGCTGCTGCCGGAGGAGGGCGCTCCCGGTCCCGGAGCGGGGCTGCCGCTCGGGCTGGTCGCGCTCAACGCGGACGTGCTCGCGCCCGCCGACGGCGCGACGGTCGCCGCGGGCGCTGTCGAGGTGCGCGGCTACGCGTTCGCCGGGGGCGAGCGCCACGTTGCGCGCGTCGACGTCTCGCTGGACGGCGGCGCGAGCTGGGTACAGGCGGAGCTACTCGACGACCTCGGCCGCTGGGCGTGGCGGCAGTGGCGGCTCACGGTGGAGCTCGTCCGCGGCGACCACGAGATCCTCGTTCGCGCCTGGGACTCCTCGGCGGCGACCCAGCCGGAGGACGAGGCCGCCCTCTGGAACCCGAAGGGCTACGTCAACAACGCGCGCCCCCGGATCCGCGTCCGCGCAACCTGAACGGGGCCAGACCCCCTGCAGAAGGTGTCGACGCTCGCGGCCTCGCGGCGCAGCGCCGCGGCGACAGCGGGCGCGAGCGGGGCGAACGGGTCGAGCTCGACGACACCGCGCGGGGCGGTCCAGGTGGCGATCGCACGGCCGTTCGCGACGGCCGAGGCGCGCAGGATGCCGCCGCCCTGGTGGACGCGACGCGCGTGCGCGGGGTCGATCGCGAACATGCGGTCCTTCCAGCCGAGCAGGTAGGGGTCGAACGCGGGGAGCAGACC
>JBPCNM010000291.1:0-8731 GCA_051001255.1 Solirubrobacteraceae bacterium | reverse complement strand
CTCCCCTGCCCCCCCCCCCCACCCCCGCTCTCCTCTCCGCCCCTCCTCCCCCCCCCCCCCCCCCCCCCCCCCCCCCCCCCCCGCGTCCCGCTCAGAGGGCGGGTGTGCCAGGCGGCGTTGGCCCGTTGGCGGTGCCCACGGTGCTGGCGCCGGTGTCCTTGTGGCGCATCTGGTTGAGCTTGCCGCGGTTCTTGAACGCCATGCCGGCCGCCGCGGCGGCGGCGAGCGCGAGCCCGCCGGCCTTGCCCTTCTTCGAGCTCGGCGCCGCCTTCTTGGCCGCCGCCCCCGGGAGGACGGCGCTCAGGACCTTCTTGACGCCCGTCGGCTGGGGCTGGCGCCGGCGGCGCAGCCCCTGCGTGCCCGTCGCGCCGCCCGCTCGCGCGAAGCGACCCGCGCCCCGGCTCGTGCTGGATGTACTGCGGCCGGCCCGAGCGGGCATGCGGCCTGTGCGCGTCGGGGCAGGCATCAGTGCGTCTGGTAGGTCGACGTCTCAGTCCGTCCGGAGGACGCGGCCCCCTGGGCGGACTCCTGTGCGCTGTCCTTGACCTGCTGCGCGTGCTCCTGGCCGCTCTCCTTGACCGTCTCCTGCGCGCTCTGCGCGGCGTCCTGGGCGACCTGCTTGCCGTGCTCGAGCGCCTCCTGGCCGGTCTCCTTGACCTTGTCGATCACGTTGTCGGACATCTCGCCGAGCTTCTCGTCCTCCATGCTCGTGGACGGGACCAGCATGCCGGCGATGAAGCCGACGGCGACCGAGCCGATGGCGAGGCCGAGCGGGTTGGACTGCGCGACGCTCTTGGCCCGGCGCGCCTTGTGCTTGACGGCGGCGGAATCCGGCGTGCGGTCGCTCACCGTGCCCGTGACCGAGTCACCTGCTCCGACGATCCTGTCCTTCACGCCCACGATGCTCTCCTTGGCTGAATCCTTCCTGTCCTGCAGGTTCTCCTTCGCGCGCGACTTGACGTCGGCCTTGTAGCCGAGCGCGTCGACGGTCTCGCTCATGTCCGCGCGCGTCTGCTCTATCTCGGCGCGGATCCGGTCGGGTTCTTGGCCCACTGGATGTCCTCCTTCACAGTTTCGACGGTCTGGGGTGCCGGCGGGGTGGCGTGCTGCAGGGCCTTCTGGCCGGACTTCGCGAGCACCAGCGCGACGACCGCCCACAGCGCCATGACGATCAGTGCGGCGACCCAGGTCGCCATCGCGGTGTCGAGCAGGGCGATCAGGCCGGCCGTCAGCGCGCCGAGGGCCAGCAGGCCCGCGACCGCCGCGCCGCCGAGCATGCCGGCGCCCTTGCCCGCGACCTTGCCCTTCTGCTGCAGCTCCGCACGGGCGAGCTCGATCTCCTGGCGGACCAGCGTGGAGGTCTGCGCGGAGAGCTCCTTGACCAGGTCGCCGATCGGACGCTCTCGCGCGTCCGGCGCGGGCCCGCCGTTGGTGGCGTCGGCCATGGCTCAGCGGCTCCCCTCGAAGCCCGTGCCCGGCGCCGTGGCGCCCGGCGAGCCCGCGGGCATGCCGCCCGTGACGGTCGCGTCGGCCGGCGGGGCGACCGGAACGGCCGGGCCCGTCGTGACCGGGGTGGTGTGGATGCCCGAGGTCGCGGGGGAGACGTCGCCGGTCCGCGCCGGCAGCTGGTCGTGGCCGCGGGAGCGCTGCTCGTAGCGGTCGGTCGAGGAGGCCTTGAGGAAGCGCGAGGCGACGAGCCCGAGCGCCACGCCGCCGGCGATCACGGCCCACGGCTGGCGCCGGCCGAAGTCCTCGACGTCGCGGAGGATCCGGTCGCCGTCGCTCTGCTCGAGGTAGTTGCCGAGCCGCTCGGCGCGGTCGGCGGCCTGGCCGGCGAGCTTCGCCGGCTGGTCCTTGCCCTGTTCGCGCAGCTGGTCGCCGACGCTGCGGACGTCGGACGCGAGCCCGCCCACCTTCTGGCCGGCGTCCGTGGAGCGCTGGTCGACCTGGGAGCGGAGCGCGCCCTTGGCCTGCCCGGCCGCCTGCTGGGCCTGGTCCTTCGCGGCGCCGGTGGCCTGCTGGGCCTTGTCCTTCGCCTGGTCGGTCGCCGAAGCGTCGCCGGGCGTCGTAGGCCCGTTCGTGGTTGGGGTGGAGTAGGTCTGCAAGTCGTCCTCCGTTGGTGAGGGCAAGAGTCTCTGGCCCCCGGGCCTCCCCACGCTCCCACGGGTCCGATGCAGGCCGTGTCCCCGATGTGACCTTCAGGACTGTCTGCTTCCCGACCCGCCTCCGAGTTTGAGAATCAGCGCGAGCGATCCCGGCGGGCCCGGCCAGTGCTCGGCCACGACGGCCGCCCCGGCGTGGCGGACGATCCCCCGCAGCGCCAGCGCGAGCAGGACGGCGTCGTCGAGCTGCCCGACGACGGGGATGAAGTCCGGCACGAGGTCGAACGGCAGCAGCAGGTAGCCAACGAGCAGCCCGAGCGCGAGCTTGTGCGCGCGCGGCACGCGCGGGTCCCGGAGCAGCCGGCGGCAGAGCACCACGCAGTCGGGGATGAAGCCGGCGAGCGCCCGCGCCTGCTCGCGTCGGCCGGCGGCGAGCAGCGCGAGGACGAAGCACGCGTACAGCGCGACGGCGCCCAGCGCGATCCAGGCCCAGATCGTCAGGATGCCGAGGCTAGAGCCCGCGTGGGTGGCGGACCGCGTAGCCCGCCGAGGAGCGCGACCGCGTCTGCCAGCGCGAGCCGGACTCGTCGCGGCCGGTCGTGTCGAACCGGCGGCCGGCGACGATCATGTACACGTGGCCGGGAGAGGCGTAGATCGTCACCCAGCGGCCCGCGCCCGGCGCACCCCAGGACATGAACTCGCCCGAGGTGAACGCGCGCTTGACGAGCCCCGCGCCGTGCAGTGCGTAGGAGACGGAGCCCGAGCAGTCATAGCCGCTGTCGTCCCAGGACCTGTGGCCGCCGCCGTACTTGTACGGCTTGGCAGCGATCCGGCTGCCGGAGGCGATGATCCGCCGCACGCGCCACGGCAGGCCGGAGCGGGGCGCCTCGCGCCGGCGCTCGAGGATCGCGCGCACGCCGGGATGGCCGAGCGCCGCCCACGTGGCGGGACCGACGACCCCGTCGGCGGTCAGGCCGCGCGTACGCTGGAAGCGCTCGACGCCGGCCTGGGTGGCAGGGCCGAAGACGCCGTCGGCGGCGAGCCCGTTGCGGCGCTGCCAGCGCTTGACCGCTGCTCGCGTGGCCTTGCCGTAGACGCCGTCGGCGGTCTGGCCCAGCCACTTCTGGAGCTTGGCCACGCGGGGGCCGCGGGAGCCCTTCTCCAGGTCTGCCGCCGCGGCGCCGCCGCACAGCAGCGTGCCGAGCAGGATCGCGGAGGCGAGGATGAGTGCGGGAACCTTGGGCATCGTCTGCGTCGCCTACGAGGTGAGCTGACGGGCTCGCGCGCTGCGCTACGCCACGGTCCACGCGGCGATTCGCCCCCGCGGCCGTCGAGCGGCCGCACCGGTTCCCCCGTTCCGCGAACCCGGGGGTCCGCCGATTCGGCGGCCTCGTTGTACCAGCGCGAACTCCTGCTCGGTGCAGGATGTCTTGCAGCCGGTTGCTCCCGCGCGCCGCCTGGGTCGTCACCCACCCGGCAGCGGCGCGGCGTCGGGGTCGACGTTCGCGACGTCGCGCTTGCGCACGGCGAGCGTCAGGAGCACGGCCCCGAACGCGACGAGGATCGCCGCCGCCGTGAACGCGAGCTGGAAGCCCTCGAGCAGCGCGCTCGCCTGCTCGGCCGGATCGGGTCGGCGACCCAGCTCGCCCAGCACGCTCGTCGACTTGTCGGCCGCCAGCGTCGAGAGCACCGCGAGCCCGAGCGCGCCACCGACCTGCTGGGCGGTGTTGAAGAGACCGGAGGCCAGCCCGGCGTCCTCGTCGCCGACGTTCGTGGTCGCGATCAGCGTGATCGGCACGAAGAACAGGCCCATCCCGACCGACTGCGGGATCACGGCGGGGAGCACGTCGTTGAGGTAGGTGCCGTCGACCGAGACGCCGGAGAACAGGTACAGGCCGAAGGCGGCGATCAGCATGCCGAGCGCCGCCGTCGCGCGCACGCCGATGCGCTTGACGAGCTGCTGCGCGATGCCGGCGCCGATGCCGATGCCGATGGTCACGGGCAGGAACGCGAGGCCCGCCTCCAGCGGCGAGTAACCGAGGATCTGCTGGACGTAGAGCGAGGAGAAGAAGAAGAACGCGAACAGGCCGCCGACGACGAGGAGCAGCACGAGGTTGCCTCCCGCCAGCGACCGTATCCGGAAGATCCCGAGCCGGATCAGCGGCGACCTGCTGCGCCGCTCGATCATCACGAAGGCGGCGAGCAGCGCGATGGCGACCGCCGCCAGCCCGAGCGTGCGCCCCGAGCCCCAACCGAAGTCCTCGGCCTTGACGATCGCATACACGAGTATGACCAGGCCCGCGGTGACGGTGACGGCGCCCGGGAGGTCGACGCCGGTGTGGCCACGGAGCACCGCCTTGGACTCGGGCACGTAGCGGATGGCGAGCATCGCCGTCGCGATCCCGACCGGGACGTTGACGAAGAAGATCCACTCCCAGCTCAGCAGGTCGGTGAGGATGCCGCCGAGCAGCAGACCGAACGCGGCGCCGCCGGCGGCGATCGCGCTCCACACGCCGAGCGCCTTGGTCCGGTCCTCGCCCTCCGCGAACGTCGTCGTGATGATCGACAGCGCGGCGGGGGAGACGAGCGCACCGCCGAGGCCCTGCAGCGCGCGCGCCGCGACCAGCCAGGTGTCCGACGTGGCGAGGCCGTTGAGCAGCGAGGCGGCCGAGAAGATCGTGACGCCCCAGAGGAACAGCTTCCGGCGCCCGAACAGGTCGCCGGCCCGACCGCCGAGCAGCAGGAATCCGCCGAACACCAGCGTGTAGCTGTTGATCACCCACTGCAGGTTCGCGGCCGAGAAGCCGAGGTCGGACTGGATCGACGGCAGCGCGACGTTCACCACGGTCGCGTCGAGGACGACCATGAACTGGGCGAGGCAGACGATCACGAGGACGAGCCAGCGATTGGTCTCGCCGGACGCCGGGGGCTCGACGAACTCGTCGGGGCGCTCGGAAACGACGCTGGACAACTCAGACCTCCGGGGGAGCGGGGAAGCGGGGATTGGGGACGATCCGGCGGGTGCGGCTGAAGCTACCAAGAAGCGGAGCACACGCTCCACTTCGTCCCCATCCGTCCGCCAAAAAAGCGAACATAGGTTCGTGCATGAGGGGGCGATTCGTCAAGCGGCGCTCGACCTGATCGCTCAGGGCGTCAACGACTGCGAGGTCTCCCGCCGGCTCGGTGTGCCGCGCCGCACCGTGCGCGACTGGCGGGTGCCGCCGTCCGTGAGCACCCGCGCGATCTGCATGCGGTGTTGGAAACGGACTTCGCCGGTCATCTTCAACGCGGCGGACTACGCCGAGTTGCTCGGCCTCTACCTGGGGGACGGGCACATCTCGGCAATGCCTCGCACCGAGCGGCTCCGACTCATGCTCGACGCGAAGTACCCGCGCATCGTCGAAGAGGCCGCCGACCTGATCGCGCGCATGCTGCCCGGCAACCGGGTCGGACGGCAGCTCCTTCACGACGGCCACATGGTGACGCTCCACGCGTACCACAGCCATTGGACCTGCTTGTTCCCGCAGCACGGACCCGGCAAGAAGCATCATCGACCGATCGTGCTCGAGCCCTGGCAGGAGACGCTGGTCACGGCGGCGCCGTGGGCGTTCCTGCGCGGCTGCATTCGCTCCGACGGCTGCGTATTCATCAATCGCACCGGCAAGTACGAGTACGAGTCCTACGACTTCACGAATCTCTGCCAGGGGATCCTCGGCCTCTTCGCCTTGACGTGCGCGCAAGTCGGCGTGGAATGCCGCGTCTACGCGAAACGCGTCAGGATCAACCGCCGAGCGAGCGTCGCGCTCATGCTGGAGCATGTGGGTCGAAAGGTCTGAGTCGCCGCAGCGCGCTAAGCTGCGCGGGCTTCTGCGGCTGTGGCGGAATGGCAGACGCGCGGCGTTCAGGTCGCCGTGGGGGCAACCCCGTGGAGGTTCGACTCCTCTCAGCCGCATCGTCCGGCAGGCCCGTTGCTACCCTGGCCCGACGGTTCCTGCCGCTATCGTCTAGGGGACTAGGACGCCGCCCTCTCACGGCGGAAACCGGGGTTCGAATCCCCGTAGCGGTACCTCGTGAACCCGCCTGCCAGGCGGGTTTCGTAGTTCTTCTCTCCGTCGCGCTCAGGACAGGATCTCCGGTGCCGACGGGATGTCCTGGACGCGCAGCCAGTCCGTGATGTGCTCGTCGCGGACGCGGAAGGCGGTGCGCGCGGTCCCGCCCGTGCCGCTGCCGCACTCGCCGCGGCCCGGCCGCTCGGTGAGCCGGAACGTGGCGATGAAGAAGCCGTGTGGCGCCGGCTCGGTGTCGATCACCTTCGCGCCGCACGGAAGCGCGCGGTTGAAGAAGCGCGCCTGCGCGCGCGTCTCGAGCTTGAGCGGAGCGGTGCCGTTGGAGACGCGGCTGGGCAGCGCGAAGTACTCCGCGGCGCCGCGCACGTCGCCTTGCCGGAGCGTGTCCGCCCACGCGCGGACGACGCGCACGGCCGCCGGATCGACCTCCGACGGCCTCGCGGCGTCCGGCTCGGGGCGGGGTGTCGCGCTCGGGCCTGGCCTCGGCGTCGGGGTGGCGCGCTCACCGGTCCCTGGCTCGGGCGTCGGGGTGGCGCGCTCGCCGGCCGCGCCCGGCACCTTCGCGCGCTGGCCGTCGTCACCGCTCCCGCCGCAGGCGGCGGCCCCACAGGCGAGCGCCGTCACGGCGCCCGCGAGCCACCGGCTGGCGGACATGCGGATCATCATCCCACGACGGCATACGCGCCTCGGCGCGCGGCGGATGCGCCTAGGCCAGCTCGAAGCGCGCGACGAGCCGCTCGAGCTCGCGCGCCGTGCCGGCGAGCTGCTGCGCGGAGGCGGCGATCTCCTGCGTCGAGGCGCTGGTCTCCTGCGTCGCGGCGGAGACCTGCTCGCCCGTCGCGGCGGACGCCTCGGCGACCTCCGTGACCTCGGCGAGGCGCTCGCCGATGCACTTGGCGTCGGCGGCGACCTGGCCGGCGGCCGCGGCGATGCCGCCCGCCCGTTCCGCCACGCCGTCGACGCCCGTGCCGATGTGCTCGAACGCCTCACGCGCCCGCTGGACGCGCTCGTCGCACTCGGCGGTGCGGCGCTCGCCCTCGGCGACGGCCTCGCCCGCCCGGGCGGCGTCGCGCTGAACCGCGTCGACGAGCCCGCTGATCGCCGCGGCGGCCTCCTGGGCCTGCTCGGCGAGCGAGCGCACCTCGGCGGCGACCACCGCGAAGCCGCGGCCGTGGTCGCCGGCCCGCGCGGCCTCGATGGCGGCGTTCAAGGCAAGGAGGTTGGTCTGTTCGGCGATGCCGTCGATCGTCGTGGTGATGGCGCCGATCCTGGCGGTCGTGTCCGCGAGGGCGGCGACGACGGCGCTGGCCTCGGCGGCGGCGGCGCGCACGGCGGCGGTCGAAGCGGTGGCCTCCAGCACGGCGGCGACGCCCTCCTCGGTGACCGATCGCGCTTCGCTCGCGGCGGCGGCGGTGCCGTCGGCGGCCTCGGCGCTCGACCGGCTGGCGGCGAGCACCTCGCCGGCCATGTCGCGCACGTCGGCGATGACGATGACCTGGCGTTCGGCGCCTATCGCGAGGCTCCCGGCCGAGCCGGCGATCTCGGCGATCGCGATCTCGGCGGCGCCGCTCGTGGCGGCGACGCGGCCGGAGCCCTCGGTGACGCTCTCCGAGCCGGCGGCGATGTCGCGCAGCAGCTCGGTCGTTCCGGCCCGCATCGCCTCGTAGGACTCGATCGACAGCGCGGTGCGCGCGCGGATCCCCTCGACGGCCTCCTCGATGTCGCCCAGCTCGTCGCGGCCGCCGCGCTCCAGCGGCGGCGTCGTCGCGGCCAGCGCACGGGTGAGCGAGCCGGCGGCGACGCGGCGCAGGCCGTCCTCGAGCCCGGCGACCTCGTGGTCGCCGACGCCCTCCAGCGCGCTGCGGACGCGAGCGACAGAGCGGCGGACCGCGAGGTAGAAGCCGACGAAGAGATACGCGGCGACAAGCACGGCGAGCAGCGCCACGACGAGCACGGTGCGCTTCTCGGCGCGCAGGCGGTCGAGCCGCGCGACGAGCAGGCGGTCCAGCACGGGAGCGAGCGCCTCCTGCAGGCGCGTCGCGTCAGCCAGTGCCGCGTCCGTGTCGGGATCCGAGCTGGCGTCGCCGCCGCGGGCGACGGTGTCCAGCGCGTTGTTGACGCCGGCGACGGCGCCCCGGGCCGCGGAGTCGCCCTCCTCGAGGTCGCTCTGCAGGCGCGCGTCGGAGGTCGCCGAGAACGCGGTCTCCAGGCCTGCGCTCCCCGCCTCGACGGCGGACTTCAGGGCGCCCTGCGCCACCGCGAGGTCGATCCGGCGGTCCGCGCCGCCGGCGACGAGGACGCGCAGGTCCGACGTGGCGGCAAGGCCGGTCAGCACGCCCGGAACCTTCGTGATCACGTCGTCCATCACGTAGTAGGAGTCGAGGTCCGGGTCGAGGATGAGGTTCGAGCGGTCGCCCGCCTCGACGATCAGCCCGGCCGCCGCCTCGGTCAGTGCGGCGTAGGCCTTCGAGCTCGACTCGGGCGTCTTGCCCGCGGTGCGCGGGGCGGCGGCGATCGCGGCGCGGAGGTCCTGCCAGCGCTTCGTGACGCCGAGCGCATCGC
>JBPCNM010000290.1:0-7229 GCA_051001255.1 Solirubrobacteraceae bacterium | reverse complement strand
CGGCCGGTGGACCCGACGACGTCGCCGACGAAGAGGATCGCGGTCAAGCGGCAGACGCTAGTGCACCGCCTGTGCACCGCGCATACTTGAGGGCGATGGACGAGCGCGAGCGAGACATCTCCGCAGGCGGGGTTGAAGACCCGCCGCTGGAGCCCGACACCTCCGATCCGCCCGCTCCCGAGCCGGACGACCGGCCGGTTGCGGTGGCGCCGGTGGTGGTGCCGCGCTGGATTCAGGCGGTCGTCCTGCCGCTGGCGATCGTCGGCGCCTACCTGCTGCTGCGGGCCGCCGGCCCGGTCGCGCTGATCTTCATCGTGGCCGCCCTCGCCGCGCTGCTGCTCAACCCGTTCGTCGTCATGCTGCAGCGGGCGCGATTCCCGCGCGGGGTCGCGGTCCTGTGCGTGTTCCTCGGCTTGGTCCTCGCCGTCGGCGGGCTCGTGGCCGTCCTGGCCCAGCCGATCGGCGACCAGGCGTCGGCGTTCTCCGAGAGCGTCCCCGGCATCGTCGACGATGCGAACGCCGAGCTGGCCGAGCTGCAGGCCTGGCTCGATGACAACGGGATCGACGTGCAGGTCGCCAATCAGGGCGAGACGGCGTTGGAGACGCTCGGCGCCAGCGTGACCGAGGGCTCCGGCGAGCTCGTCTCGTTCACGCGCGACGCCCTGACGACGCTGATCGAGGGCTCGATCGCGCTGATCCTGATCGTCGTGCTGTCGGTCTACATGCTGCTCTACGGGCAGCGGATCGGGGCGGCGGTGCGCGCCGTGGTGCCGCGCGGCGACGGGACGCCCGACGACGACTACCCGACCCGGGTCCAACGGGCGGTGTTCGGCTACGTGCGCGGGCAGCTGCTGTTCTCGGCGATCATGGGCGCGAGCGCCGGCATCGCGCTCTGGGTCATGGGGTCGCTGGGCGTCTTTCCCGACGGGAAGACCTACGCGCTCGTGTTCGGCGCGTTCTACGGCTTCGCCGAGCTGATCCCCTACGTCGGACCCGCGATCGGCGCCGCCCCGCCGGTGGTGGTCGCGCTGTTCAGCGGCAATGCGCTCGACGCGCTGTGGCTGACGATCATGTTCACCGGGCTGCAGCAGATCGAGGGCCATATCGTGGCGCCCACGGTCTTCTCGCAGGCGCTGCGCATCAATCCCCTGCTGGTGATCTTCGCGCTGCTGATGGGGGGCCGGCTCTACGGCTTCGCCGGTGCATTCCTCGCCCTGCCGCTAGCCGCGGTGGTGCGCGAGAGCGTCGTGTACTTCCGCGAGCACCTCGTGCTCGAGCCCTGGAGCACGCCGAGCGCGGCGGACCTCAGGCACGCGGCGCGCCCGACCCCCGGCGCGGAGTCGCGACGGCGCTGCCCGGAGTGCGGTGTGGGCGCCGACGAGGAGGCCGCGTACTGCCGCGCGTGCGGCACGGAGCTCGCGGGCACCGACGAAGCCTCGGCCGCCGCGTCGGCGGCACCGTCGTAGCTAGCCTAGGTCCGAGATGGCGGCGTCACGGACCGATGCACCCACGGCGCTGCTCGCGGAGGCGCTGTCGAAGGCCTACGGCAAGCGCCGCGCGCTGCAGGACGTCTCGTTCACCGCCGCCCCCGGCGAGCTGGTCGCCGTCATCGGGCCCAACGGCGCCGGCAAGACGACGCTCCTGCAGATCCTTGCCGGCGCCCTCGCGCCCACGGCGGGCAGCGTCTCGCTCGACCGGCGGGACGTCGGCTGGGTGCCACAGCAGCCGGCGATCTACTCCAAGCTCTCCGTGCAGGAGAATCTGCGCCTGTTCGCGCGGCTGGAGAAGGTCGCGGACGTCACCGGCACGGTGCAGCGCATGCTCGACCAGATCGAGCTGCGCGAGCGCGCGCGCGACGCCGTCGGCACCCTCTCGGGCGGAAACCGCCAGCGGGTGAACATCGCCGTCGGGCTGCTCGGGGACCCGTCCGTCCTGCTGCTGGACGAGCCGTCCTCCTCGCTGGACCCCCGCCAGCGAGAGCGGCTGTGGACCTTCGTCTCCGCGCTCGCCCGCGAGGGCGGCACCACCGTCGTGTACTCCACCCACAACGTGGCCTAGGCCGAGCGCTACGCCGACCGGCTGCTCGTCCTTGCCGACGGCGAGTTGCTGTTCACCGGCACGCCCGCCGAGCTCGAGCGGGCCACGGGTGAGCATGCGGCGCTGGACTTCGAGGGCGCGTTCGTGCGCTTCCTGCGCAGCCGGGGACACTGACGGCCGTGCGCTGGCTGCTGCTCAAGGACCTGCAGATCCTGCGCCGCTCGCCGCTGCTGGTGGCGCTGCTCGTGCTCTACCCGCTGGTGGTCGCGCTGCTCGTCGGCGCGGCCCTCTCGTCGGGGCCGTCGAAGCCGAAGGTGGCCTTCGCGAACCTCGTGCCTGCCGACGAGGCGAAGATCGACCTCGGCGGCCGCCGTCTCGATGCCACGACCTATGCGTCCGAGTTGTTCGACGCGGTGGATCCGATCCGCGTCGACTCGCGCGAGGAGGCGATCGCGAAGGTCGAGTCGGGTGAGGCGCTCGGCGCGCTGGTGATACCGCCCGACGTGATCGAGCGTCTGCAGGGGACGCTCGCCCTCGGCGGCGGCGACCCGCCGACGGTCGAGGTGTACTACGGCGCCGAGAACCCGCTCAAGCGCCGCTACGTCCAGGCGACGATCGACGCGACGCTGGCCGACGCCAACAAGGCGCTGTCTGACGAGATCTTCAAGGAGGCGGCGAGTTACCTCAACTTGATCGTGGCGGGCGGCACCCTCTCGCTGCCCCTCGTGGGTGAGATCGACATCCTCGGCCTGCGCAGGGCGCAGGCGATCATCGACGCCGCGATCGCCGGGCTGCCGGAGGACGCGAACGCGCGGATCGCCCTGCAACAGGTCTCGCGCTTCGCCCGCCTGGCCGCCGACAACCTTGACGTCTCCAGGCCGATCCTCGCCTCGATCAGCAACCCCGTGCGGGTCGAGGAGCGGGCGATCGGGGGCTCGAACGCCTCGCTGGACGTGTTCGGCGTCGAGGTCGCCGTGGTGATCTCATTGATGAACGTGGCGCTGCTCCTGGCGGCCGGCATGCTCGCGCTCGAGCGCGAGGAGCACGCATTCGGCCGGCTCGTGCGCGGCCTGGTGTCACGGACCGGGCTGCTGGTCGAGAAGATCGGCCTCGCCGGGCTGTTCGCGTGGGCGCTGGCGGCGGTGATGCTCGCCGTGCTCGTGGCGTTCCTGGGCTTGGGCTGGAGCCGCACGCCGGCGTGGCTGGCTGCGCTCGCCTTCGCCGCGCTGGCGTTCGCCGCGCTCGGCGTGGCGATCGGCGGCCTTGCGCGTGAGGTGCGCGCCGCCTCGCTGCTGGCGTTCATGCTCGCCCTGCCGGTCGCGGCGCTGGCGCTCGTGCCCTCGGGTGCCGTGGACGGCACCCTCTACGACCTCATTCGGATCGTTTCGGGCGCCTTCCCGTTCAAGCCGGCGCTCGCCGCGCTCGATGCGGCGCTCAACGGGGGCGGCCTCGTCGCGCCGCTCGCGCATCTCGCCGCGCTGACCGTCGCCTTCGGGTTGATCGCCCGGTTGGCGCTGCGCCGCTTCGCCTAGGCCTCGATCACGTAGAGGATGCTCGCCGGCCGCACGTGCACGGCCATGCCCTCGACCGTGTCGGCGTCCGCATGCCCGGTGGTGCGCGTGAGCTTGAGCAGGTCGGCCCGTCCGGGCGAGATGTCCTCGAGCCCCTTGACGACGGCGTCGGCGTCCTCGTCGACAAGCAGGCTCTCTCCGGCGGCGAAGACGATGCGGGTGGGCATGGCGGGCACTCTAAGCTGCAAGCGTGTTTCCTGCCACCCGCATGCGTCGCTTGCGCAGAACCGGCCTGCTGCGCGGGCTGGTGCGGGAAACCGAGCTGTCGGCCGCGCACCTCGTCTACCCGATGTTCGTGCGTCACGGCATCGACGGCCGTGTCCCGATCCCGAGCATGCCGGGCATCGACCACCTGTCGATCGGCGCCGCGGTGCAGGAGGCCGGCGACGCGGCCGCGCTCGGCATCCCGGCCGTGCTGCTCTTCGGCCTGCCCGCGGCCAAGGACGAGGAGGGCTCGGGCGCCTGGGACGACGAGGGCATCGTCCAGCTCGCGACGCGCGCGATCAAGGCCGCGCATCCCGACCTGCTCGTGATCTGCGACCTGTGCCTGTGCGAGTACACGTCGCACGGGCACTGCGGGGTGCTGCGCGACGACGGCGTCGTCGACAATGACCTGACGGTCGAGCTGCTGGCCCGCACCGCGGTGTCGCAGGTCGAGGCCGGGGCGGACGTCGTCGCGCCGAGCGACATGATGGACGGGCGCGTCGCCGCACTCCGCGCCGCGCTCGACGACCACGGGCTGGCCGAAACGCCGATCATGGCCTACTCCGCCAAGTATGCGTCGGCCTTCTACGGACCGTTTCGCGAGGCGGCCGAGTCTGCCCCTGCCGAGGGCGACCGGCGCGGCTATCAGATGGACCCCGCCAACGCGCAGGAGGGGGTGCGCGAGGCCGAGCTGGACGCCGCCGAGGGCGCCGACGTGATCATGGTCAAGCCGGCGCTCCCGTACCTCGACGTGATCCGTCGCGTCAAGGACGCCACTCGGCTGCCCGTCGCTGCCTACAGCGTCAGCGGCGAGTACGCCATGCTCAAGGCGGCCGCCGCCGCCGGCCTGATCGACGAGCGGGCGGCCGTGCTGGAGACGCTCACCGGCATCCGCCGGGCGGGCGCCGACATCGTCATCACCTATCACGCGAAGGATGTGGCCCGATGGCTCACGTAGCGCGGGCCAAGGTGCGGTCCAGGAAGGACGGCGCCGCGGTCCCACTCGACGAGACCGACAAGCAGCTGCTCAACCTGATGCAGGGGCGCTTCCCGCTCGAGCCGCGGCCGTTCGCCGCGGTCGCCGAGCTGGCGGGGCTGACCGAGGCGGACGTGCTCGAGCGCGTCGCCTACCTGCTCGACAAGCGCATCATCCGGGAGATCACGCCGATCTTCGACACCCGCGCGTTCGGCTACGCCTCGATGCTCGTCGCGGCCAAGGTGGACCCGGCGAACCCGCACCGGGCTGCGCAGGTCATCAACACGCACCCCGGTGTCACGCACAACTACCTGCGCGACCACGACTTCAACCTGTGGTTCACGATCGCCGTCGAACCACAGTCCAGGCTCGGGCTGCAGGGCACGCTCGACGTCATGACCGAACGCACCGGCGCGGCGTCGATCCGCCAGCTGCCGACGCTCAAGCTGTTCAAGATCCGCATGGACCTGGAGATGGAAGGTGGCACCGACGCGCTGAGCGTCGCGGGCGAGGCCGCCGAGCCGATGGAGCTCGCGCCGATCGACCTCGGCGAGGACGACATCGCCACCGTCCGCGCCACCCAGGGACCGATGCCGGTGGTCGCCGAGCCCTACGCGCCAGCCGCCGAGAAGCTCGGCGTCCCCGTCGAGACCGTGCTCGAGCGCCTGGCGTCGCTGAAGGATCGCGGCGGGCTGCGCCGGGTCGCCGCGATCCTCTATCACCGCCGGGCGGGCTTCTCGGCCAACGGCATGGGCGTGTGGGCGGTGCCCGAGGACGAGATCCTGGAGACCGGCAAGCGGATGGCCGCGTTCCGCGGGATCTCGCACTGCTACGAGCGCCCGACCTACGCCGAC
This sequence comes from Solirubrobacteraceae bacterium, assembly GCA_051001255.1. Lineage (GTDB taxonomy): Bacteria > Actinomycetota > Thermoleophilia > Solirubrobacterales > Solirubrobacteraceae > DASQMT01. The sequence continues at coordinate 1,587 of JBPCNM010000290.1, read as the reverse complement.
TGGCCGTACTCCGTCTTCACGATGGCCCACGGGCGCTCCAAGGAGGAGTGCGACGCGATCCTCGACTCGATCGCCGAGGCGACCGGGATCGACGAGCGCGCGACGCTCTACTCGAGCACGGAGTTCAAGAAGGTGCGGATGCTCTACTTCACCGACGCGTTCGCGCGCTGGGAAGAGGAGCACGCGCGCTGAGCACCTCGCTCTCCGACACGCGCTCCGCGGAGCTCTACCGCCGCGCCGTGCACGTCCTGCCCGGCGGGGTGAACTCGCCGGTTCGCGCCATGCGCGCCATCGGACGCGACCCCATCTTCATCGAGCGCGCCGAGGGCGCCGAGATCATCGACGTCGACGGCAACACCTACGTCGACTACGTCTGCTCGTGGGGCCCGATGATCCTCGGGCACGCCCATCCGGCCGTGGTGGAGGCGGTCACCGAGGCCACCACGCTCGGCACGAGCTACGGCGCGCCTACGGCGGGCGAGGTCGGGCTGGCCGAGCTGGTCGCCCAGCGGATGCCGGCCGTGGACATGCTTCGCATGACGTCCTCGGGGACGGAGGCGTCGATGAGCGCGATCCGCCTCGCTCGCGCGGCCACCGGGCGCGAGACGCTCGTGAAGTTCGCCGGCGCCTACCACGGGCATGTCGACGGGCTGCTCGCGCAGGCGGGCTCCGGCCTGGCGACGCAGGGAATCCCGGCCTCGCCCGGCGTGCCGGAGTCGGCCACGCGCGCGACCGTGATCCTGCCGTGGAACGACGAGGCGGCGGCGCGCGCTGCGTTCGCCGGGCACGAAGTCGCCGCGCTGCTGGCCGAGCCCTACCCCGCCAACATGGGCCTCGTGCCGCCCGAGCCGGGCTTCCTGGAGCTTCTGCGCGAGCTGGCCAGCGAGCACGGCGCGCTGCTGGTGTTCGACGAGGTGATCACCGGCTTCCGGGTCTCGGCCGGCGGCGCCCAGGAGCTGACCGGCGTGATGCCCGACATCACCGTGATGGGGAAGGTGATCGGCGGCGGCCTTCCGGCTGCCGCCTACGGCGCGTCGGTGGAGCTGATGAGCCGGGTATCACCCGCCGGCGACGTCTACCAGGCCGGCACGCTGAGCGGGAATCCGCTGGCCGTCGCGGCCGGCCGGGCGACGCTCGAGCTGCTCGACGACGACGCCTACGTCCGCCTTGCGGCGACGACCGAGGCGCTCGCCTCCGGACTGCGCGACGCCGCGGGCGCCCGTCCGGTGCAGGTCGAATGGGCCCCGGGCCTGCTGACCGTCTTCTTCAGCGACGAGCCGGTGCGCGACTACGCCGGCGCGGCGGCGTGCGACGCCGAGGGCTACGGCGCCTGGTGCCGCGCGCTGCTGGCGCGCGGCGTCTACCCGCCCCCCTCGCAGTTCGAGGCCTGGTTCCCCTCGCTCGCTCACACCCCCGAGGACCTCACGCGAACGCTCGAGGCCGCCGCCGCGGCGTTCTCCGAGATTGCATGAGGGCGCAACCGGCTCGACAGGTGGCGCTTGCTTCACCGCGACCATGCGGAGCGGTCGCATGAGCGCCCTGCGCCGCCTCGCCGCCACGCTGCGCACGGACGGCGGCCTGCTGGCG
>JBPCNM010000289.1:0-2759 GCA_051001255.1 Solirubrobacteraceae bacterium | reverse complement strand
AGGAGGCGGGGCTGGAGGCAGAGCGCCTGACCGGTCCGCTGATGGTCGCGCGCGACTACTGCTGGGCGGGCCGGCACATCGTCACCCGCGACGCGATCTTCCTGGCACGCTGGCGTTCACGGCCCGCCGTGACGCCGGAGGCCAACCCCGAGCTGCTGGGGTTCGACTGGGTCCCGCTCAAGCGGCTCGCGGAGCTCGCGCCGCTCGAGCCGCCGGAGCTGCCGGCGCTGCCGGCGCTGGTCAGCTCGCTGCGCTCGGCACGACCCAGCCCGCTATCGCGATGAAGTGCACGACCGCGGCGGCGACGACCAGCGCATGGAAGGCCTCGTGGAAGCCGAAGGTCCGCGGCCACAGGTTCGGGCGCTGCAGCGCGTAGACGGCCGCGCCGAGCGAGTACAGCGCACCGCCGACCGCGAGCAGCACGAACGGCGCGACGCCGACGCGGTCCGCCAGCTGCGGGAAGGCGACGACCGCGACCCAGCCGAGCGCGAGGTAGGTACCGGCCTGCAGCCAGCGCGGCGCGTTGATCCACGCGAGGCTCATCGCGACGCCCGCCGCGGCACCGGCCCACACGCTGACCAGCACCATCGTGCGGGCCGTGCCGTCGAGGACCAGCATCCCCACCGGCGTGTAGGACGCCGCGATGAAGACGAAGATCGTCGAGTGGTCGAGCCGTCGCAGCCACGGCTTGTAGCGCGGATCGCCGCGCCAGCGGTGATACAGCGCGCTGGCGGAGAACAGCGCGACCAGGCCGGCGCCGTAGATCAGCGCGGCGACGCGGGCGTCCCCGGTCGGCGCGAGTGCGACCAGCACCGCGGATGCCGCGACGGCCACCCACGCGGCGTGCGCGTGCAGCAACCCGCGGAGGCGCGGGATGACCTCCTCGGCGACGAATCGCTGCGCCTCCATTGCCACCGAGGCTATACGCTCGCCCCGAAAGGGGAGGTCCGATTGCTCTGCGTGCTCACCCACCGCCGGCTGAAGCCGGGGACCTACGACGCGTTCCACTCGGCGTGGCAGCCCGAGGACTGGTGGCCCAGCTTCACGCGCGGCTACCACCTGCGGTCGCTCGACGACCCCGACGAGGTCATCTCCTTCACGTTCTACGCCGCGACGATGGAGGAGTTCGAGGCGATCCGCGACGACCCCCAGTGGCTCGCCTCCGAGGAGCGGCGGCTCCGGCGGCTCGCGCCGCTGCAGGTGTCGATGCGGATCGGCGGCGTCTACGAGGTGGCCGAGGAGTTCGCGCCGCTCTAGCTTTCCGGCTCGTCCAGGCGCTCCCGCCGCGCGGTCGCCGCGCCGGTCCCGGGGTCGATGCCGACGAGGTCGGCCGCCAGCGGCTCGAAGCCGCCGCTCGTCCGGTAGATCAGCCGCGCGAGGCCGACGTCGGTGGCGCCGTCACCGAGGTTGCCGGTGCCGCCGCCGCCGATCGAGCCGCCGTTGACCACGGCGACGGCGTCCTGGCGGGTCAGTGCCGTCTGGTGGGTGTGGCCGACGACGAACACCAGCGGCTGCCCGGGCGGGGCGAGCCTCAACTCCTCCAGCGACTGCGCGATCAGCCCGGGCTCGTGCACCAGGACGACGTCGACCTTGCCGATCAGCGGACGCAGCCAATCGGCGAACGTCGACTGCTGCGCGGGGGTGAGCGCGTTCCGGTAGCGATCCGCGTAGGCCTCCGCAGCGCGGCGCTGGAACGGATCGCCGTAGCCGGCGACCCGCAGGCCGGCGATCTCGTTGACGACCGGGCCGAAGCCGCCGCCGCGTTCGAGCCGCCCGAACTCGGTCAGCACGACGGCGCCGTCGTCGGCGAGCTCACGCGCCGAGCGGTCGGAGTCGTGGTTGCCGGTCACGAACACGAACGGCTTGCCGGCGTCCGCGACGCGGGCGACCAGCGCGGTCTCGAGCGGCGAGCCGCGGTCCGAGAGGTCGCCGGGGAAGAACACCGGCCCGCCGCCGGCCGCGCGCTCCAGGATCGGCAGGGCGATGACGTTGTTGTGCAGGTCCGACGCGATCGTGATCCGCGGGTTGCCCTCCACCGGCGTGCGGCCGGCCGGGGCCGTGACCAGCCGCGCCAGGCCGACGAGCTGCGCGTCGAGCTCCTGGTCGAGCGCGCGGCCGGAGCGGCGCACGGAGGAGATCGCGTCGAGCGCCCGCGGGATGTCGGCGCCGTAGGCGTAGTACTGCGGCCGGGCGATCTCGCCGCGCGGCGGCACGAGGACCACGAGCGCGACGCCGATGCCCACGCCGGCGAGCGTCGCGGCGGCGACCGTGTAGCGCAGCCGCGGGCCGGTGCGGTGGCGGATCGCGAAGGCCGTCAGCACCCCGAGCGACAGGGCGCAGAACGTGACGACGCCGATCAGCGTGCGCAGGTAGGCGGCGATCGCACCGCGCGCCTCGGCACGGACGTCGTCCACGTCGAGCTGTGCGCCGGCGGCCAGCCGCTGCAGCGCCGCGCGGTCGACGGTCTGCACGTCCACGCGCAGGCGCAGGGGGGCGCGGATCGACTCGAAGCGCGCGCCCCAGTCGACCAGCGGCACGTAGAGGTCCAGCGCGCCTCGGTGGCCCGGGGAGACGGAGAGGCGGATGTCGCCGACCGACAGCTGGCGGTCCTGGCGGAAGGAGACGAGCCCGAGGTAGCCGCCGGCGAAGGTGGCGGCGATCACCGCCAAGACGGTCAGCCCTCGCGCCGCCACGCGCCACGGGCGGCCGTGGCGCGTCGGCGCGGCGGTGGCCGGGCGGTCCGGCAGCGTGCTCGCCAT
>JBPCNM010000288.1:0-3812 GCA_051001255.1 Solirubrobacteraceae bacterium | reverse complement strand
GAGCACGAGCGCCGCGCCGGCTCCCCACAGCCACCCGGCCGCGACGGCGTCGCCACCGGGCGTGGCCGGCGGCTCGGGCGCCGGTGCCGCAGCGCCGGCGTCGATCCGGACGGCCGGGAAGCTGTGCGGCAGCTCGTCGTTGAAGCCGTCGAGCACTTCGTAGTCCCAGCGGCCGGCGCGCGGGAAGACGACCTCGGCGCGGTACACGCCCGGCTCGCCGGTCGGCGTCGCGGTGAACTCGCGCGCGGCGTCGCCGGAGTGGATCCGCACCCGCGGCGTGACGCCTTCGAGCGGCGTGCGGCCGTGCTGGAGCACCGTGATGTCGACCGTCCACCGCTGCGCCGGGGCGGCGCCGTCGGGCGTCGAGCTCAGCCCGGCGGTCGCGAAGCCGCCGGCGTGCGTGGGCGGAGCAGCGACCAGCGCGAGCGCGAGGGCGAGGGGGACCAGCGGCAGCCAGCGGCGCACGGCGAGCTCCTTGAGAGATGCGGGGCAGGATCCACGTCTACGACGCCTACACCTCGCGCGGTCCCCAGGTTCCCGCGACGTCACGGCGGACCCGCCCGGCGGGCCCTGAACTCAGAGCGCGCGAAGCCCGTCGCCAACCGATCCCGGCGGGCTAAGCGGCAGGGGGTCAGGTCACGGGGCGAGCGGGCGCCGCCGGCGCCGCGTCGGCCAGGAGCTCGTCGGCCACGCGTCGCAGCTCGGGCTCGAGGTGGCCGCACAGGACGTCGCGCAGGATCGCCCGCAGACAGGCGCCGAGCGAGGTGACGAGCGCCTCGACCGCGGGCTCCGGCCGGACGATGCCCGCCACGACGGCGCGCTCCATCGCGATCGCGCGGCGTAGCCCGCCGACCAGCTCCTCGCGCTCGCCGGGCGTCGCGCAGATCGCGGCCATGCGCTCGCACATGCGCTCGTAGCCGACCGCGTCGGGCTCGGCCAGCAGCGCGCGGGCGCACAGCAGCCAGTCGGTCAGCGCCTCCAGCGGCGTACCGCGCTCGCACCCGAGCTCGAACCGGCGCAGCGCCCACGCGAGCTCGCCCGCGCGCGGCGTGCGCCGGGCGACCAGCGAGCAGAACGCGCGCAGCGGGTCCTCCTCCTCGGGCGCGAGCAGGCAGTCGCCGGTCGTGCGGCGCAGGCCGGTGGCGAGCGGGATCGCTAGCCACGGGGCGCCGTCGGTGCGTGCCCAGGCGGTCGGCCCGAGCGCGGGCTCGGCGTCGTCCCACAGCCGCAGCGCCGTCTGCAGCCGGCGCAGGCGGCGGCCGGCCTGCTCGAGGCTCGGTCCACTGCCCCGGTCCTGTCTCGGCCGGGGGCCTTGCCACCGCTTCGCTCGGGCCTCGTCACCGCCTACGCTCGCCGCGCCCTGCTCGAGCGCGAGCACCGCGACCGTCGCGAACTCGTCGCCGCGCAGCTCGGGCGGCGCGTCCTGCAGCGCGACACCGCGCACCAGCGTCAGCCCGTCGCCGAGCGCGACCTCCTCGGATTCGATCACCAGGCCGTCCACCGGCGTCACGACGAGCGACAGCGCGCAGCCCGCGTAGGCGGCCGCCTCCAGCTCGGCGTACGCGACCGAGAAGCGCTGTGGATCGAACGCGAAGTCCGTCGCGTCGGACCAGATCGCCGTCAGGAACGCCTGCAGGGACGCGTCGGCGTGCGAGCGGGCGTCAGAGCCCGGCGGCCGCCGGCCGCGGGCGCGCAGGTAGCTCGGCAGGTCGGGCAGCCCCTTCAGGCCCTGCACCGCGGCAGCGTAGGAGGGAAGCCGGCCGAGCGAGCCCGCGCGCTCTGCCAGGAACCGCTGCGTGAGCGGGCGGTAGCAGTACAGCGGCGCTGAGGAGCGGGTCCGCGAGGCCGCGTCGATCAGCTCGAACGGGATCTCCGCGCCGCCCGAGACCTCCTCGGCCAGCTGCCATGCGGCCTCCTCCACGAAGGCGGCGAGGATGTCGTGCAGCGCGCGGTTGTGCATGCGGCGCGAGTTCAACGGCCCGCGGCGGGCTCCTTCCGCACGCACGCGGGCTTGCAGGCCGGGCGTTGTGCCAGCGCGCGGGTGGCGACGTCGACGTGCAGCCGCACGCCCGTGGCCAGCGCTCGCTCGTCGATGCGGAAGCGCGGGTGATGATGCGGGTAGGTGGCGCCCGCCTCCTCGCTGCCCGCGCCGACGAACGCGTAGGTGCCGGGGACGCGCGCGAGGTAAGCCGAGAAGTCATCGGCGCCCATGATCGGCGCGATGTCGGTCAGCGCGTCGGGGCCGATCGCCGCGCGCACGAGCGCGGTGGCGCGCTCGTCGTTGACCACGGGCTCGTAGCCGTGCTGGTAGTCGAGCTCGTAGCCCGCGCCGTGGGCGCTCGTCACGCCGCGGACGACGCCCTCGATCAAACCGGGCAGGCGCTCGCGTACGCCCGGGTCGAAGCTGCGCACGGTGCCGGCCAGCTCGGCCACGCCGGGGATCACGTTCGGCGCGTCGCCGGCGTGGAACGCGCCGACCGTCACGACGGCGGGCTCGAGCGGATCCGTGCGCCGCGCCACGACGTGCTGGAGGTTCGTGACGACTTGGGCGGCGATCGCGACCGTGTCGGTGGCCGCGTGGGGCAGGCCACCGTGCCCGCCGGGGCCGCTGACGACGATGCGGAAGAAGTCCGCGGCCGCCATGAAGCGCCCGGGCATCGCGCTCACCTTGCCGACCTCCAGCGGGGTCCACAGGTGGCAGCCGTACACGAGGTCGGCACCGTCAACCGCACCGGCCGCCACGAGGGCGCGCGCACCGCCCGGCGCAACCTCCTCGGCCGGCTGGAACAGGAAGCGCAGCTCGCCGCCGGAGAGCCGCTCGCGCCGCTCGACCAGCAGCCGCGCCGCACCCAGGAGCATCGCGGTGTGCCCGTCGTGGCCGCAGGCGTGCATGACGCCGGGGCGCTCGGAGGCGAACTCGACGCCGCTCTCCTCGGTGATCGGGAGCGCGTCGATGTCGGCGCGGAGCACGACGACGGGTCCCGCGCGGCCGGTGTCGAGGCGGGCGACCACGCTGTTGCACGCCGGTCGCTCGATCTCCAGCGCGTCGCCGAAGCCGGCGAGCGCGGCGGCGACGTACGCAGCAGTCTCGTGCTCGTGGAAGCTCAGCTCGGGGTGGCGATGCAGGTGCCGTCGCCACTCGACCACCTGGCCGAGCACGGGCCCGCCCGCCGTGACATGCCCCATGGGACACGGCCGTACCCCGACGCGGGCCGGCGCATTCCGCTTACGCGGCGACGACGACCGAAGCGGCCGACTCGGCGCACGACCCGTCGGCCCCGAGCCAGACGGTGCCGTACTCGCGCATCGACTCGATGATCGGCACGAGCGCGCGGCCCTTGCCGGTCAGTGCATACTCGACCCGCGGCGGGACCTCGGGGAACGTCTGGCGCGCGACGATGCCCTCCTCCTCCAGCGCACGCAGGCGCAGGGAGAGCGTGCGCGGCGAGATCCCGGCGAGCGAGCGCTCGAGCTCGCAGAAGCGGGACCGCTGCTCGGCGAGATCGCGGATCACCAGCAGGGTCCACTTGCCGCAGACGATGTCCGCGGTACGACAGACGGGACAATCGGAGTTCGGCATGCGGACGTCCAGTCTACCGCGGGACTTCACAAACTGAAGTGAGCGGTGACCTCGCGCTCCTCGGTGCCGCGCACGACGGTGAGCGCCAGGGCGCCGCCGGAGCCCTCGAGCGCGTCGAACAGCTCGTCGAACCCGTGCAGCGGCCGTCCGTCCGCCGCCACGACCAGGTCGCCGCGCTGCAGGCCGGCGGCCGCGGCCGGGCTCCCGGGCTCCACTCCGCGGACCAGGAGAC
>JBPCNM010000287.1:0-3376 GCA_051001255.1 Solirubrobacteraceae bacterium | reverse complement strand
GCGGTTGGGCGCGATGTCGTCTACGGCGAGCTGGCGCCTGTGTGGCGGGCGCGCCGGCACGCATCGGTCGCCGTTGGGCTGCGGGATTCGCTCGACGCCGGCGGCGACGCGACGGCGGCGGAGGCCGCCCACCACGCCCTCGCCGCGGCCCGCTGCGGCGCGGACCCGCAGGCGGCGTGGGCGCTCTCACTGGAGGCGGCGCGGGAGGCCGCCGGACTGCAGGCGCACGCGGAAGCCGCAGCGCACTACGCCGGTGCGCTGGACGCGCTCGAGCTGGGCGTCGAGGTCAGCCCGGGCGAGCGGTCAGAGATGACGCTCGCGCTGGCGGAGGCTACGTTCGCCGCCGGGGACATCGCGGCCGCGCGCCGCCGCTTCCGCAGCGTCGCGTCGGCTGCGCGCCGCAGTGGTGCGGCCGAGGTCCACGCCCGCGCGGCGATCGGTTTCTCGGAGGTCCAGCGGTACGGCTCGATCGACGAGGACGCGATCGCGCTGCTGCAGGGCGCCCTCGACGCGCTGCCGCCGCAGGACAGCCCGCTGCGTGCGCGAGCGTCCGCCCGGCTCGGTCAGCGGCTCGATCCGGTGACCGATCAGGCTCGGCGCGAAACGCTTGTCGACGAGGGGGTCGCGATGGCGCGCCGGCTGGGCGACGACGATACGCTGGTCTCGCTGCTCGCGGCCGCCGCGCTGGTCAACTGGCCGCCGCAACGCGCGGCCGCGCGCCAGGCCGCGACCGAGGAGGTGCTCGGCCTGGCGGTGCGCGGCGCCGACCTGGCCGCGGTCTTCTGGGCGCGCACGTCGAAGCTGCGCGACGCGCTCGAGGCGGGTGAGCTCGATGCGGTCGACGCCGAGCTGGGCCGCCTCGCGCGCCTGTCGGCCGAGAGCCGAAGGACGTACTACCGCTGGTGCCTGCTCGTGCTGCAGGCGGCGCGGGCGCTCTTCGCCGGGCGGTTGACCGAGGGCGAGCGGCTGGCCGAGGAGGCCGTGGCGCTCAACCGCAGCCACGGCGACGACGCCGACCAGGAGCACTCGGTCCAGCGGCTCGCCCTGGCGCTGCTGCGCCGCCGACCGCAGGACGCCCCGCTCGCGGCGCTGCGCGACTACGCCGCGCGCTACCCGGCGCTGCCCGTGTGGGAGGCGATGCTCGCCCAGGCGGAGTGGGGGCTGCGGGGCGACGGCGCCCGGCGCAGCGTGGCGGCCTGCGCCCGGGACGGCTTCGCCGCGCTCATGGGCACACCGGGCTGGCTCTGCGGCCTCGCCCTGCTGGCCGAGCCGGTGGCCGCGCTCGGCACGCCTGAGCAGGTCGCGCGTCTCGGCGAGGCGCTCTCGGCGCACGCCGACCGCAACGTGGTGATGGACGATGCCTGGGCGGCGTTCGGTCCCGCCGCCCGCCCGCTGGGGCTGCTGGCGGCCGCCGCCGGGCGGCACGACGAGGCCGGCCGGCACTTCGCGCATGCGGTCGAGCTCAGCGCGCGCTGGGGCGCGCTCGGGTGGGAGCTGGCGGCGATCGCCGACTGGCTGGGAGCGGGCGCCCCCGGAGGGTCGCCGGAGGCGCTCCGCGCGCGCGGGCTCGCGCTGGCGCGTGACCTCGACCTGCCCTGGATCGCCGCCGCGCTCCAGGGTCAGACGACGACGCCATAGCTCTCGAGCAGCGCCTGCTCGAGGTAGGCCTCGGTGGCGACCGCGTAGCCGGCCTGGCCCCAGTCCTCGCCCCAGCTGCAGCGCACGAGGAAGCCGTTCGGGGCATAGCCGACCAGCGCGGCCGCGTGGTGCGACGACGCGGAGTCGAAGTCGAACGCCTCCAGCTTCGGCGCGCCCTCCCCGAACCGGGTGTCGACGCCGACCACGATCAGCACCGGCCCGTGCTGGTCGATCCAGCGCCGCCAGTGGAGGAACCACGCGTTCGCGTCCTCCTCGGGATCGAGCCGGTAGTAGTGCGTGATCCTGCGCAGTGCGGCGGACTCGTAGAAGTGCTCGATGTCGCCCGGGTAGAGCTTGCCGGTGAACGGCACATCCTCTTCGAGTGCCGCGCCGAACGTGCGCGCCACGTCGAGCGCGCTCTTGACGTCGGTCATCCCCTGCTCGAGGAACGTGGTCGGGTGCCACGCCGGCTCGCCCTCCACGGCGGTCAGCTTCGCCCGCATCTCCTTCGCGGCCATCCACATGAAGCGGGGCGAGAGCCGGTCCTCCTCAGCCAGCCGCCCCCCGCGCACGAGCTGGCGCCACATCACGGAATCGGCGAGCGCCCATCCCACGCATGAGCCCGTCTTGTGCTGGTCGCCGACGGCATACCAGGGCGCGCGCAAGTCGACCCGTTCAGGCGGATCGACCGCGCGCAGGTGCCCGGCCGCCTCGGCGGCCTGCGGCGTGTGATCCTCCTCCCGGGCCGGCGACGGCCCGACGTTGAGGACATGCCCGGCGTCTACGGCCGCCACGACCCGGCGATCTCGCTCGCGCGTGCGTGCAGCCGCGGGCGGTAGTTGTCGGGGTCCAGCTCCTGCTTGATCGACTCGTGCTTCGCGATGGCGTGGGCCAGGCCGCCGGAGACGGCCTTCTCCACGGTGGGGTCGTCCGGGTCGTCCGCTGCTCTGTCCGTCCCGTCCAGCAGCGCGAGCAGGTCGTCCTCGTCGGCATCGTCGTAGCCGCTCCAGAGCGGACGTGGGGAAGAAGGCATGCGCAAGTGCTCCTTGTGGTGGACTCGTGCACTCTATGGCCTACAGTTGCGCCGTGCCGGACGTTCTGGGATTGCACCGACGCACGCCTGCGGAGCTCAAGGCGGTGATCGCCGCGCAGCGCGGCGGCACGCCGTTCCTCGAGTACCGCGACGGCGACGAGGAGCTGCGGATCGTCGGGCTGGAGGCCGACCGCGATCGCCTCTCGATCGGCCGGCTCTCCGGCTGCGAGCTCGCGCTGACGTGGGACACCGAGGTCTCGCGCGCGCACGCGCTGCTCGAGCAGGCGGGCGGCGCGTGGACGGTCGAGGACCGCGGCTCCTCCAACGGCACGCTCGTCAACGCCGCCCGCATCAATGGCCCGCATGTGCTGCGCGACGGCGACGTGCTGCGGATCGGGCGCACGCAGCTGATCTTCCACGCGGGCGGCGACGACGACCTGCGGCGCACCACGCCCGCGCTGGACCGCGTCGCCCCCAACCCAACCGAGTCACAGCGCAAGGTGCTGCTGGAGCTCTGCCGCCCGGCGCTCGAGCGCGGCGCCGGCGCCGCCTCCAACCGCGAGGTCGCCGAGGCGCTCTACGTCAGCGTGGAGACGGTCAAGACCCACATGCGCGCGCTGTTCGAGGCGTTCGACGTCGGCGCCGTCCCGCAGTACCACAAGCGCACCGAGCTGGTGCGCCGCGCGCTGGAGACGGGCCTCGTGT
>JBPCNM010000286.1:0-6715 GCA_051001255.1 Solirubrobacteraceae bacterium | reverse complement strand
TCGCCTACCGCGGCAGGGTGTAGCCGCGCGCGGCCTTGTCCAGCTCGCCGGTCCTGGCCATCTTCGTGAGCGTCGTGCTGACGGTCGCGGCCGGGATGCCCGTGACCTTGGCGATCTCAGACGCGGTCATCGGCCCGCGACCCTTCAGCGCTCCGAGGATCTTGGCCTTGTTCTGGCCGCGCGGGGTGCGCGCCGGCGCGGCGGCGCGGCGGGCAGGGGTCGACGGCTTGGCCGCCTCGGTCGGGGTGGTCGCCGGCGGGTGCCCGCCGCTGACGCGAGCCACGACGACGCGCTCGAGGTCCTTCACCACGTCGCGCAGGCGCTCGAGCTCGTCGCCCAACCGCTGGTGCTGGCTGAATCGATCTTCGATCTGCTTGAGCCGCGTCTTGACCTGCTCCACGATCACGTTGACCTCAGGACCTCTTGGCATCTCACTCCCGTGCTCGAACTGTGCGGCATCGTAGTCGACCGCGGGCCGCGCACCGCTCCAGATCCCGGCTTGCCAGCCGATATGCGTGGCATGAGCCCACGGCCCACGAGGCACGAGCGCGGCTGGGACGATGGCGCGCTGCTCTCGCCGCGCGGGATCGTGCCCGCGGGCCCCGAGCGCCTGGGCATCGAACCGGCCGGCGAGGCCGGCGAACGGCCGGCAGCCGTCCATGCGCCGGGCTGGGCGCTCGTCGACCAGCTTTCGCTCCTGGTCTACGTCACCTCTTCCGCGCGATCGACTGCGGTGACGTACATGAGTCCGCGGATCGAGGCGATCCTCGGTCACTCACTCGACGAGATGACCGGACCGGGACGGTTCCGGCAGCTCATGCACCCCGACGATCGGGTCAGAGCTCTGGCGGAGCACGCCGACGCCCTCGACGCCGGCCGTCCCGTGAGCATCGAGTATCGCCTCCTCGCACGCGACGGCAGCGTCGTCTGGATCCACGACGAGGCGAAGTTCGTGGCGGTCGGAGACGACGGCCATCCCTGCCTGGAGGGCTACTGCCTCGACATCACCGGGCACAAGCGCATCGAGGAGGAGCTCCGGGCCAGCGAGGAGCAGTTCCGAACGGTCGTCGCGAACATCCCCGGTGTCGTCTACCGCTGCGCGTGCGACGCCGACTGGACGATGCAGTTCATGAGCGAGTACATCGAGGAGCTCTGCGGCTATCCGGCCGGCGACTTCATCGGAAACCGCGCCCGGACGTATGGCTCGATCATTCATCCCGAGGATCGGCCATACGTCGTCGAGGGCATCGACGAGGCGCTTGCCGACGGGTCGTCCTACTCGCTGCAGTACCGCGTGGTGCACGTCGACGGCAGCGCTCGCTGGGTCGCCGAGCACGGGAAGGCCATCCTCGATCCGCGCGGGGAGCGGCTCTGGCTCGACGGAGTCATCTTCGACGTCACGCAACGCACGCTCGCCGAGCAGGCGCGCGATCGGGCCGAGGAGCAGCTCAAGCGCCAGGCGGAGATCAACCGCCACCAGGCGCTGCACGACTCGCTGACCGGCCTTCCGAACCGGACGCTGTTCCACGACCGTGTCAGCCAGGCACTGATCGAGGCTCAGCGCGAAGAGGTGCAGCTCGCGGTGCTCATGATCGACCTCGACCGCTTCAAGGAGATCAACGACACGCTCGGTCACGCCAGCGGTGACCGCCTCCTGCAGGAGGTCGGAGCGCGTCTGCTCAACACGCTGAGGGCGAGTGACTCGATCGCCCGCCTCGGCGGCGACGAGTTCGGGCTCCTGCTCCCGGGGGCCTGTGCGACCTCCGTGATCGACGTCGTGGAGCGCATCCGCGAAGCCGTCGATCGCCCATGCGTCCTCGACGGGCTCTCGGTGAGCGTCGAGGCGAGCGTCGGCATCGCGTTCTTTCCCGACCACGGCGCCGACGTCAACCTGCTCCTCCAGCGCGCGGACGTGGCGATGTACGTCGCCAAGGAGGGCAACTCGGGCTACGCGGTCTACAACGCCGACGACGACCGGCACGAGCCGAAGCGGCTCACGCTGGTCGGCGAGCTTCGGACTGCGATCGACGAGCGTCAGCTCATGCTCTACTACCAGCCGAAGGTGGAGCTTCGGAGCGGTCGGGTCACCGGTGTCGAGGCCCTGGTGAGATGGCGCCATCCCCAGCGCGGCATCGTCATGCCCGACGAGTTCATCCCGGTCGCGCAGGAGACGGGCCTGATCAAGCCGCTCACGCTCTACGTCATCGACGAGGCCCTGCGCCAGTGCCAGGCCTGGTGTCAGGCTGGCCACGAGCTCGCGATCGCGGTCAACATCTCGCCGCGAAGCCTGATCGACGTCGAGTTCCCCGCCGATGTCGCGCGCCTGCTTGGCCGATGGGACGTCGCTCCCGAGCTGCTCGAGCTCGAGCTGACCGAGGGGGCGATCGTCGCCGACCCGGAGCGCGCGACGCTCGTGCTCGAGCGCCTCAGCGGGATGGGCGTGCGCCTGGCCGTGGACGACTTCGGCACCGGCTACTCCTCGCTGGCCTACCTCAAGCGGCTGCCGATCGACGAGATCAAGATCGACCGCTCCTTCGTCACCAACATGACCAGCTCCAAGGACGACGCGGTCATCGTGCGCTCGACCATCGATCTGGGCCGGAACCTCGGGCTCGACGTCGTCGCCGAGGGTGTCGAGGACGCGGAGGTCTGGGCGTGCCTCGAACGCCTCGGCTGCGACGTCGCTCAGGGCTACTACATGAGTCGGCCGATCCCGGCCGGAGAGCTGACCTCGTGGCTGGAGGGGCTTCCCGGTGCTGACGAGGCCTCCCGCTGGCACGCGGAATCGCCCGGCCAAGGGTCATGATCGGCACCGCGACGATCTCCGGGCTCGACCCGATCTCCGCACCGGCCTCGGTCGGCCGCGGCGCGCTGACCATCGGCGATGTCGTCCGCGTCGCGGTTCAGAACGAGCAGGTGGCCCTGGAGCCCAAGGCACGCGAGCGGATGATGGACGCCCGGGCGGTGATCGATCGCGCCCTCGCCCGCGGCGACGCCGTCTACGGCCTCACCACCGGCGTGGGGCCGCAGAAGCGAGTGGTCGTCCCGGCTGCCGAGCAGGAGCACTTCAACCGGCTGCTGGTCCTCGCGCACTGCGTCGGTCACGGCGAGATGGCGCCGGCGCCGTTCGTCCGAGCCGCGATGTTCGTGCGCGCCGAGGGACTCGCCCTCGGCTCGGCCGGCGTCCGGCCCGCGGTCGTCGAGGCCCTGCTCGACGCCCTCAATGCCGGCTTCACGCCGAGCGTCCATCTGATCGGCTCGATCGGGCAGTCCGACCTCTCGCCGCTCGCCGAGATCGCGCGCGGCCTGATCGGAGAGGGACCCGACGCGGCGCTGATGGGTCGCGCGGGCCTGCGTCCCCTGCGGCTCGCGCCCCGCGAAGGACTTGCGCTGGTCAGTGCAAACTCCTTCAGCGTCGGCATCGCCGCGCTCGCGCTCGACTCGGCGTGGGCGGCTCTGCACGCACTGGAGCTCTCGGCCGCGCTCGCGCTCGAGGGGTTCGTCGCGAACGTCGCGGCCGTCGATCCGGCCGTCGGCGGGCTGCGACCGCACACCGGCATCCGCCAGACCGTCGACAGCATGCGCGCGCTGCTCGCGGGCGGCGCGCTCCTGCGCGGCTCGCACGCCCCGCGCAACCTGCAGGACCCGCTGTGCTTCCGGGTCATCCCGCAGACGCACGCGGCGACGCGCCATGCACTCACCCATGCCCAGGAGCTGATCGAGACGGAGCTTCGATCCGCCGCCGACAACCCGGCCGTCGTCGTCGACGAAGACCGTGTCCTCTCGCACGGAAATCACGACATGGCGGCGATCGCCGTCGCGCTCGACTACGCCCGACTCGGGCTCGCGCAAGCGGTCACGATCGCGAACGAGCGGATCCAGAAGCTCCTCGACCCGCGCTTCAGCGGGCTGCCGAGCGGTCTCCGGGCGCACGAGGGACTGGCCGAGGACGGGCTCGCCGTGATCGGGCATGGCTCCAGCGCCCTCGCGGCCGAGATCCGCCTGCTCGCCGCCCCGGTCACGCTCGAGCAGCCCACCTCCGGTGCCGCCGAGGGGATCGAGGATCGGATAACCCTGGCTCCGGTTGGCGCACGCCGTCTGCATGAGATGGCCAGATACACCACACGGCTCGCCGCGACCGAGCTCGTATGTGCAGCTCAGGCGGTGGACATCCGCGCCGCCGCCGGAGAGCTCGGTCGAGGAACGTCGATCGGCTACGCCGCCGTGCGGGCGCAGATGCCCTTCGTCGACGCCGGCCAGGCGCCGCTCGACGACCTCGCGCCGCTCGTAGCGCGACTCGAGGAGCTCGGACGGATGCGGCCGGGCCACAGCCCGAGCTAGCGCGGTACGTCGCTGGCGCCCGCAGCGGCCCTGAGCGCCGCCACGGCGTCCCGCGATCAGGGCGTCTGGGCGCGATGGCGAGCGACTCGCACCCGGTTGCCGCAGGTCCTGGAGTCACACCACGTCCGTCCCGGGTGCGCGGCGAGGAACAGCAGCCGGCACGCGGGCCCGGCGCACGCCCGGAGGCGGTCTCGTCTCGGGCCGGCGAGCAGCTCGATGGCCGAGCGGGCGAGGTCTCCCAGTAGCCGATCGACCGGCGTGCCCTCCGCGTGCTCGATCTGCGTCGGGCCGCCGGCGCCGACGATGAGCTGGGGTGCGGTCGCGGCGCGCACGGCGGTGGCGTTGAGGGTGCTCACCGCCTCCGGGCGCAGCGCCTCCTCGTCGATCGTGGCGACGACGAGCTCGCGGACCACGGCCCGCAGGCCGCGGAGCTCCGCAAGCACGGTCGGGTGGCGCGCTCGACCGTCGAGCGCGATGCCTCGTATGTGGAGCCAGTCGGCGAGCTGGACCTCGGGCATCAGCAGATCGCGGCCGGGCCGGTCGCTGACGAGCGTGTTGGCCAGGTCCAGGCACGGCGGGCCCTCTTGAAGCGGGAACGACATCTGGAGTAATGGTACTTTACTTTGCAATGGCATTTCAACGGAGGAGAGCCGGCGGTCCTCGCCCGTCGGCGGCATCGCTGGGGTGCCTGCTGCCAGGAGCGCGGGCGGTCGCTCCGCTGGCGGTGGCGGTCTTCGTGTTCGCGGTGACGTTCGGGATCCTCGCCCGCGACGCGGGCATGGGATGGCTCGCGCCGCTGGTCTTCTCGGTCACGACGTTTGCGGGGTCGGCGCAGATCGCGGCCGCCTCGGTGCTCGACACCGCCGGAGGCGTCACGGCGGCGGTCATCGCGGCGCTGCTGCTCAACCTGCGCTACCTGCCGATCGGTCTGTCGGTCGCCCCGGCGCTGCGCGGCTCGATCCCGCGCAGGGTCCTGGAGGCGCAGCTCGCGGTCGACGAGGCCTGGGCGATCGCCCACGTCGGCGACGGCCGCTATGACCGCGACCGGCTCGTCGGCGCCGGCGTGATCGTGTTCGTCGCCTGGGTCGGCGGCACGGGCCTCGGCGTGCTCGGCGGCAGCGTCCTCGGCGATCCCGCCGCGCTCGGGCTCGACGTGCTCTCCCCCGCCCTGTTCCTCGCACTGCTGGTGGCCCAGGTCCGCGACGCGCGCGCCGCCGGCGCCGCGCTGCTGGGAGCGTCGATCGCGCTGGCCTGCATCCCGTGGGCTCCGGCCGGCGTGCCCATCGTGGCCGCCAGCCTGGTCGCGCTGCTCGGACTCAAGGGCGGCCGGCGATGACGGGCGTCTGGGTCCTCGTCGGCGTCGTCGGCGTCGCCACGATCGCGCTCAAGGGCGCCGGCGCGGCGCTCCTCGCGGGCCGGCCGCTGCCGGCGACCTTCGGCCGGATGGTCGCACTGCTCGCCCCGGGGCTGCTGGCCGCGCTCATCGTCGTGCAGATCTTCACCGCCGGCGACAGGGTTGCGCTCGACGCGCGCGCCGTCGGGCTGACCGCCGCTGCGATCGCGCTGATCGCCCGCGCCCCGATCCTGCTCGTCGTCGCCACCGCTGCGCTCGCCACCGCCCTCGCGCGCGCCGCCGGGCTGACGTGACCTCGGCGCCGCTCCCGCCGGCGGGCCCGCCGCTCGAGCGCGGACCAGATGTTCACAGAGCGGCGTCGAGCTCTCCGAGCAGCGTGCGCAGGCGCCGCAGCTTCGCTTCGCCCAGCCGCTCGGTGAGCCGCGCCTCGACATCGGCCATGAGCTCGCGGGGGACCGCGAAGACCTCGCGGCCGCGATCCGTGGCGCGAACGAGCTTGGCCCGCCGATCGTCCGGATCCGGAACGCGATCGACGTAGCCGTGCTCCTCGAGATGGGCGACGAGCTGAGCCATGGCCTGTTTCGTCACTTGCGCCCGCTCGGCCAGCACGCTGACCCGCGTCCCGTCGTCGTCGAGGAACTGGAACACGCTCCCGTGCGAGACGCGGACCTCCGGATGCCCGCGCTCGACCAGCCGCTCCATCAGCTCCTCGCTCATCGCCCGGAACGGCTCCCTGAGCAGGATCGCCAGGTTCTCCGGTGCCCGGCGGGCAGAGGTTTCGGGAATGCGCGTTGATTTCGACAAGCCGCTTGCCTATCCTATCGAGTCGAGAAGGACAGGTTACTTGTCGATACGGAGACTCCTCATGACCGATCTTCATCCGCGCCGCACCGGAGAGCTCCTCCGGCTCGGCACCGACGAGCTCGCGTTCCGCGTCACGAGCGCACAGACGGAGGGTGCGCTGCTCGCCGTCGAGGTCCGGCTTCCGCCCGACGGCGGCCCGCCGGCGCTGCATCGCCA
>JBPCNM010000285.1:0-19289 GCA_051001255.1 Solirubrobacteraceae bacterium | reverse complement strand
TCGGACGTCGGGGCGTCGGACTCAGACCTGGGCGTCTGTGACTCGGATGTCGGGGTGTCGGACGCGGGCATGTCGAGGCCGGCGAACGGGCGGCCGGAGATGCCGCCGCCGGGCGTGTCGTCCGCCGTCTCGTCGGTCGCGGAGCCGACGTCGCCGGTGGCGGGCGCCGGCTCGGCTTCCGGCGCGGGCGCGGGCGCGGCATCCTGCGCGGGCGCGGCATCCCACACAGGCGCGGGCGTGGCGTCCGCGACCGGCGGGGCGGGCGGCAGGAACGTCTCCTGGACGCCCGGCTGCTGGGAGTCGGTCTCCGCCGTGCCCGGCCCTGGGTCGCCGGACACGATCGGCTCCGGCGTCTCGCCAACCAGCGGTTGGTCGGCCTGCTCGATCGTGTCCTCGATCTGGCGCTCGGCGTCGCTCATCCCGCCGTCGCGGTAGGTCGCGTTGTCGGCCAGCTCGGCCTCGGCCTGCTCCTGGCCCTCGGCCTCGCCCTCGCCGGCCTCGGCCAGCGGGCGGAACGCCTCGTCGGCCGGCTCGCCCAGCTCAGGCCCGGTGTAGTCCGACGGGCTGCCGCCGATCGCCCCCGCCTCGGCTGCGGCGGCGGCCTCCTCGGCCTGCGCGTCGATCGTCGCCGGCGGCTCGCCGTGGGGATCGGGCGCCGGGATCGGGGTCGCGGTGTTGGCGACGGGCCCGGGCGCGTCGTAGTTGGACGGCTGCGGTGGCGCGGGGGGCGCGACGGGCGCCGACCCGCCCGTGTGGGACGGAAGCAGCCCGGCGACCTTGTCGCGCTTGAGCAGCGCTGCCGCGCCGGCCGCCGCGACGGCACCGCCGCCGAGTAGCAGCAGCTTGCCGCGGGGACGCCGGGAGGCGCGGCCGCTCGCTCCGGTGGCACGATCCTTGGCGAGCGCCAGGGCTGCCTCCGCGATGGCCAGGTTGCGCACGGTCTTGGCGCCCTTGCGGCGCCGGAACGGGGACGGGGCCATCAGTGTCTGCTCCTCGGTGCTCTCAGGATCTCGAACATCTCGAACAAGGCGCTCAGCCCTAGACCGTACCCGTCCGCGAGGGCAGGAAACAGTCCGTCCGACAGCTACAAACCTGAGCTTCGACTCGTCAGGCGGCCGGACGCGCGGGCGTGGGAAGCGAGTCCGGGGTCGCCTGCGCGGCCGCCTGGTTCTCCTTCCGCACGGCGTCCCAGATCTCCTCGCGGTAGATGGGGAGCGAGCGCGGGGCCTGGATGCCGACGCGCACGGAGTTGCCGACGATCTCCATCACGTGCACGACGACATCGTCGCCGAGCATGATCTTCTCGCCTGGCTTGCGGGTGATGATGAGCACGGGTGCGTTCCTCCTTGGAATGCCCGACCGGAACGGTGGGTGCGGCCTAGGCCGCTTGAACGGCGGCGGGCTCCGGGAACAGCGGAGCGCGGACGGGAGCGTCCGGCGCCTCGTTGATCACCTGATGGCCACGGCCCTTCGAGACCACAATCGGCGCGCGGAGGTTGCAACTGAAGTCCGCGAGCTCGGAAGCCGCGCGAACCGTGACCCAGACGTCGAGCTCGCCGGGGTTCCGAGCGCCGATCCGCTCGGTGTCGGCGTCCGACAGCTCGACGCTGTAGTCGGCGTAGTGCAGCCACGGGTTCGTGACCGGCAGGGCGATCTCGGCGTCCTCGACCGAGTGCAGCCAGGCGAACGGCGCATCGGGGTCGGTCGCCACGAGCGCGTACTTCGCGCCACCGAGGCCGATGAGCCCGGCGGGGAACTCGATCACGGCGTCGGCGTCGATCTCCAGCGGGCCGAAGCGCGAGCTGTCGAAGTTGAGGGGCATGGGAACGGGTTCTCCTTCGGTTCGGATCAGCGGAGGAAGTCCATCAGCGAGACCTGGACGATGCTCGCCCCGGCCCTGAGCGCCGCCTGGTAGGCGGCCTGCTGCGAGCTGAAGTCGATCAGCGCCTTGGCGATGTCGACGTCCTCGGTGTTCGAGAGCTGCTTGAGCGTCGACTCCTCGACCTGCGCGAGGCGTCCCAGCGCCGCTTCGAGGCGGTTCTGGCGGGCGCCGTTCTGCGACCGCACGCCGAGCACGGTGTCGAGGTTGGCCTCGAGCCGCGGGATGTCGGCGCGCAGCGCGGCGCCGTCGTCGGCCCGCAGGTGTCGCGACACGTCGCGTAGCACGTGCAGGAGCTTGCCGTCGGCGGCGGCCGGGCCGCCGCCGAGGAAGTCCGAGCCGAGGACGCCGATGTCGAGCGGCACGCCCGGGCCGATCTGCCTGGCGATCGCCGCGGTGGAGCCGTTGTACGCGTCGGCCGCCGGCACGTAGGGGTCGGGCGTCTCGGCGTAGGGCGGCGTGTCGGTCGCCGTGCCGGAGAACACGTGGCGGCCGCGGTGGGTCACGTTCGCGTTCTGCTTGATCCGCTCGATCAGCTCGTCGACCTCGTCGGCGATCGCCAGCCGCGCGGCCGGATCGTTCGTGTCGCTGGCGCCCCGCACGGCCAGCTCCTGCACGAGCGCGACCGCACCGGTGATGTCCGACAGCGCGACCTCGGCGGTCTCCTGCCAGCTCTGGGCATCCTGGATGTTGCGCTGATACTGCTGCGTGCCCTCCATCGAGGTGCGCAGCGCGAGCGCCCGCGAGGCGTTGAACGGGTCGTCCGACGGCCGCGTGATCTCGCGGTTGGACGCCACCTTCTCCTGCGTGCGGGTGAGCCGCTCGGAGACGCGGTTGAGGTCGGCCAGGATGTTGCGCTGCGTCATCCCGGTGGTGATGCGCGTGCTCATAGCCCCACGCGGCCGGTCCGGTTGATGAGGACGTCGAGCATCTCGTCCATCGTGGACATCGCGCGCGCGGACGCCTGGTAGGCGCGCTGGAACCGGATGAGGTTGCCCATCTCCTCGTCGAGCGAGACCCCCGCGACGCTCTCCCGGCGATCCTGCACCGCGTTGGTGAGCGCCTCGGCGTTGGCCTCCTGCCGGCGCGCCTCGCGCACCCGGGAGCCGACGCGGGCGACGTACGCGTTGTAGGAGGAATCCGCGCCGCCGCCGCGCAGCTCGCCGATCTGCAGCGCGAGGTCGTTGGCGGCGGGCTCCGTCGACGTCCCCGGACGGACCGTGGCCGCGGTGACCGCGACGCTGAGCGTCGCCGCGACGGTCGCCGCCGGCGGGGCGTCGGTGTAGGTGAAGAACGGCGGGGCGCCCGCGGCGGTGAGGATGCCGTTGACCGAGTCGGCCATCGTCTTGGCGACCGCGCTCAGCTCGGCGCGGTAGGAGTCGATGCCCGACGGGCCCGCCAGGTCGCGCAGCGCGCCGAGCCGGCCGCCCGGGTTCGAGAGCGCCGGGGCCTGGTAGCCCGCGGCGTCGATCATCGGCGGGTCGCCGGCGCCGCCGAACGTCACGTCGACGGTGCCGTCCAGGTTGGAGACGATCGAGGTGCTGCCCAGCGAGGCCAGCTTGTCGAGCAGCAGGTCACGCTGGTCCATCAGGTCGTTCGGCGCGTCGCCGGCGGTCACGAAGCGCTTGATCGTGCCGTTCAGTGCGACGATCTCGTTGGCGATCTGCTCGACCTCGCCGCCGGGCGCGGTGAGTGAGGCGTACTCGTCCGCGGCCTGCTCGGCGACCAGCGCGAACTGCGAGTCGACGGTCGCAAAGGCCTGGGCCAGCGAGCCGGCCTTCTCGACCAGCGAGGTGCGCGCGGCGCTGTCGGAGGCATCGGCGGCGAGGTCGCTCCACGCGCCCCAGAACTCGGAGAGCTGCTTGTTGATGCCGTAGTCGGACGGCTCGGCCAGCGCCAGCTCGGCCCGGTCGAGGCCCTCGGCGCGGGCGGCCTGCTCGCCGAGGCGGGTGGCCTGTGCGCGGAACTGCAGGTCGAGGAACGTGTCGCGGACGCGGCGGTAGGCCTGGACGTCGACGCCGGAGCCGATGTGCGCGCCGGCACCGCCCTGCACTGCGCCCTGTGGGATGGCGAGCGCGGGCGCGGCGGCCAACACGGCCTCCTGGCGCGAGTAGCCCTGGGTCGACGCGTTGGCGATGTTGTGGCCGGTCGTGTCGAGCGCGCGCTGCTGGGCGAGCAGCCCGCGCAGCGAGGTCTGGAGTCCGTAGAACGAGGAGATCGACATGAGCTAGGCCTGCAGGTCCAACGTCGTGTAGAGCGAAGCCGGCGCGCTCGCCGGGCCCGCGGTGGCGGACATGGCGCCGCCGGGCTGGTAGCCGGCCTCCGGCTCGGTGCCCACGAGGCGGACGAGGTGCGAGAGGAATGCGAGCTCCTGGCGCATCAGCGCGCGATTGATGCCGTGCTCGCGGGCGATCTCGCCCAGCAGCCCGCGCAGCTCGGCTGACCGCTCGCGCGCCGCGCGGGCGCCCTCGAGCGTGATCAGCGCGCAGAGCCGCTCCAGCGTGACGTGCGGCGCCGCGACGCCGAGCAGCGCGCCGGCGCCCTGCAGCAGGCGCGTGCGCTCCTGCTCGAGCCGCCCGCGGCGACCCATCTCGGTCTGGATCTCGGCGAGCTTGGCGAGCACGCGCTCGGTGTCGCGAGCGCGGATCGCCTCACCTTGGGCGAGCACGACGCGCAGCAGGTGCCGCGCGGAGCCGATCTGGTTGTCCAGATGGGCGAGCAGCTCGGCCTCGAGCATGGGGTTGATCACGGCGCGCTCCGATGCATCGTCTTGTAGAGCTGGGGCGCGAGGCCGATCCCGCCGGCGTTCGCGAGCGCGTCGGTCAGCGCGTCCTGAACAGCGTCGGCGCGCGGGCCGTCGGTGAGCGACGGCGTCGCCCTCGTCAGCTCCTTGACGAGCTCGGTGAGCATGACCTTCTCGAAGCCGAGCGCGACCTTGTAGTCGCGCTTGTCGGCGGCCGAGCCGGCGCGTACGTCGCGCGGCAGCGCCGCGTCGGAGATCTGAGGGAGCTCGTTGAGAGTCATCGCTTCACCTGGTTGGCGATCTCCCACATCTGGTCCTGCGTCTGGATCGCCTTCGACGTGAGCTGGAACGCGCGCTGGGACTCGATCATCGCGACCATGGCGTCCGAGACGTCGGCGTTGGACATCTCCAGCGCGCCCTGCGTCAGCACCGTGGCGGCGGGCGCGCGGCCGACTGCACCGGACGCCGGCGTGGCGAGGAAGGCGTTGTCGCCGACCGGCTGCAGACCCTGCGTCGAGCGCACCGAGACGACCTCGATGCGGCCCACCGCGCGGCCCGCGGCACGGACCGTGCCGTCGGGGCCGATCGCGACGCGCTCGGGGTCGGTGCCCGCGGGGACGGTGATCTTCGGCTGCACGAGCGCGCCGGTCGAGGTGGTGAGCTGACCCTTGCCGTCGACGTGCAGCGAGCCGTCGCGCGTCAGCGCCTGGCGGCCGTCGGGCAGCTTGATGCGCAGGAAGCCGTCGCCCTGGATCGCGACGTCGAGCGGCTGCTCGGTGCGCTGCAGGGAGCCTTGCGAGAAGCCCCGACCGGCATCCACGGCTGCGGCGCCGGCGCCCGTGCGGGGGCCCTGCGCCGACGCGCGGCCCGTCTGCGTGTAGACGAGGTCGCGGAACCCGACTCGCATGTGCTTGTAGCCGGTGGTGTTGGCGTTCGCCAGATCGTTGGCGACGGCGTCGAGACGCTGCTGCTGCGCAGCCATTCCCGCCGCGGCGGAGTTGAGTCCTTCGAGCATGCGTCCCTTTCGTCGGC
This sequence comes from Solirubrobacteraceae bacterium, assembly GCA_051001255.1. Classification (GTDB taxonomy): domain Bacteria; phylum Actinomycetota; class Thermoleophilia; order Solirubrobacterales; family Solirubrobacteraceae; genus DASQMT01. Next base: position 13,635 of record JBPCNM010000285.1, on the reverse strand, counting down.
CGCGCGGACGCAGACTTGAGCCGAAAACCTAAAACAGGGTCAGACCCTCTCTAGGTTCGGGCTCGAGCTACCCCTGAACGGAGCCCACCTGCGTCGCGGCCTTCGCCAGCGTCTCGTCGATCGTCGCGATGACGCGCTGGCCGGCCTCGAAGGCCCGGAGCGACGCGATCATGTCCACCATGGATCGCGCGGCGTCCGAGCCCGAGGCCTCCAGTGCGCCGGCCCGCACCTGTCCGGTGCCGGCCGCGCCGGCGGGTGTGCCGGTCACGAGGTTGGTGCCTTCCTTGCGCGGGTCGTCGAGGAGAACGACCTCGAGCGCCCGCGGGTCCACCCGGCCGCCGGCGCCGACGCGCAGCGTACGCCCGTCGCGACCCAGCACCGGGTCGCCCTGGGCGGTCACCAGCAGTCCTTGCGGGGAGACGGTGAACTGGCCGTTGCGCGTGTAGCGCACGCCCTGCGCGGTCCGGACGCCGAAGAAGCCCTCGCCGCCGATGGCGAAGTCCAGCGGCTCGCCCGTCTCCCGGCTGGGCATCGGCGTGAAGTCGGTTTCGATGCGGTCCACCTGCACCGCGGTGGATTGCGAGCCCACGGTCGCGCCGCTGGCGCGGTTGGCGAGCAGCAGGGCGCCGAACTCGCGCTGGGCGGTTCGGTCGGCCTTGTAGCCGGGCGTCGCGGCGTTGGCCAGATCGTTGGCGATCTGGTCCTGCCGGATCTGCTCGGCCATCATGCCCGAGGCGGCGATGTAGAGACCACGGTCCACTGGGCGCAGTAGTCGGCGCGATCCGCCGCGCCTTGAGGGCTGCGATCCTCTCCCGGGACATGATCGAAGGGGTCTCCGTCGAAGCGCTGCTGCTGCGCAACCTGCTGCCCGAGCTGAGCCTGCGGGAGGGGACGAGCGTGGTCGCGCGCGTCGCGTCGCGCGCGGAGGCGCACGGTGTCATCGTGCTCGCCGGGGTCCCGCTCACCGCCAAGCTGCCGCCGGAGGTCGAGGCCGGCCAGACGCTGCACCTGCGCGTCGCGGAGGTCACGCCGGAGCAGGTCACGCTGCGGCTGGACCCCCAGGCGGTCGCGCCGCCCCCGCCGCCGGTGCCGCGACCGGCGCAGCTCGCCGTGCATGAGCCCCCGCGCCGCGGCGCGGCGGGCGAGGAGAGCGCGACGGTCGCGCTTTCGTTCGACTCCGCGGTCCTCGGCCGGCTCGACCTGCGCATCGACCTCGCCCGCGGCACCGTGATCGCGGGCGTCGCGGCCCCGCCGGGCGTGGCTCTGGACCTGGCCATGGCCGCCGCCGGTCAGCTTGAGAACACGTTGGCCGAAAAGACCGGGCGGGCGGCGCAGGTGCGCGTCACCCCCCGTCGCGACCCGTTCGACGCGTATGCCTGAGCGCCGCCGCGTCACTGCCCTGCGCTACGAGGGCAGCGGCTCGCCGAAGGTGGTCGCATCTGGCCAGGGGCACGTCGCAGAGCGGATCCTGGCGGTTGCGCAGGCCGCGGGCGTGCCGGTACGGGAAGACCCGCGGCTGGCCGAGACGCTGGGCGGTCTCGCCCTCGGCCAGGAGGTCCCGGAGGAGCTTTGGCTGGCGGTCGCCGAGGTGCTCGCATGGGCCTACGGACTGGAACGCGGCGCAATTACCCCGAATCGGTGATGTTGGGGTCTCGACCCTACGCCGATACCACCAGCGTCCACCGCCGCAGCACCATCCTTCAGGAGCACCCCATCCCATGACGACCGCCAGCACGCCGAGCACCCAAAGGACTTCGCCCTCGGGCACAGGCAAGAAGAGGATCTCCTCGGAGGACGCCCTGGCCCTCTGGCGCGAGTACAAGACCACCGGTGATCTCCAGGCCCGCAACCGCCTGGTCATGACGTACGCGCCGCTGGTCAAGTACATCGTCTTCAAGAAGGTGCGCGAGCTGCCGGCCCGCTGCGAGGTCGAGGACTTCATCTCCTGCGGCCTCGAGGCCCTGATCGCCTCGATCGACCGCTACGACCCGGAGAAGGGCGCCACGCTCGAGCAGTTCGCCTGGACCCGCATCCACGGCGCCGTGCTCGACGAGCTGCGCCGCCAGGACTGGGCGCCGCGCTCGCTGCGCCGCTGGGAGCGCGACATCCATAAGGCGCGCGAGCAGTTCAGCTCGCTGCACGGCCGCCGCCCCACGCGTCAGGAGCTCGCCGACCTGCTCGCCGTCTCCACCGACGAGCTGCGCCGCCGCCAGGACGACATCGCCGTCTCCGACGTCACCTCGCTCAACACGCTGGTGATCTCCGACGACGAGACCACGGTCGAGCGCATCGACACCCTCGCCGCCACCGACGCCCGCCTCGATCCCGAGCAGGCCGCCACGGTCAACGACGCCAAGGACAAGTTCCGCCGCGCGTTCGACACGCTGCCCCAGCGCGAGCGCGAGGTCGCCGTACTGCTCTACGTCAAGAACCTGACGCTGCGCGAGATCGGCGACATCCTCGGCGTGTCCGAGAGCCGCGTCTGCCAGATCCACTCGCAGCTCAAGCGCACGCTCAAGCAGCGGCTCTCGAACGACACGCTGCTGTTCTCCGCCGTCGGCTAGCTGCTCAAGTTCCGCCGAGAGCGGTCGATGAGGGGGTCACGATGACCTTCGAGATCGGCCACCTGACGCTCAAGCCGGCCGCACCGGTCCAGCCGGTGGCGCCCCGACCCTCCGTGGAGGCCCCCGTGCGCGCCGAGCCGGCGCACGCGGCGGACTTCTCCGACGTCATCCTCGCGTCCCCGCCGCCCGAGGTCCTCGCCGAGGTCGACGCCGCGTGGGAGCGCGGCGCACGGCTCGCAGCCGAGAACCGCGAGCTGCACTTCGTGCGCGACGAGGCGAGCGGCCGCACGATCATCCAGGTCCGCACGCTCGACGGCGAGGTGCTCAGGACGATTCCGCCCTCCAATGCGCTCGACGTGATGGGCGGAGGGGCGCTCTAGCGATGCCCAACTTCGGACTCGCCGGACTCGCGTCCGGTGTGGACACCGCGGCGATCGTCGAGCAGCTGATGGGGCTGGAGCGCCAGGGCAAGGCGCGCCTGCAGCTCCGCCAGTCCGGCATCGCCTCGCAGCAGACGACGCTGCGCGACCTCAAGACCAAGCTCGACGCCTTGAAGGCCGCCGCCGCGGACCTGCGCGCGGCGACCACCTGGAGCGAGGGCCAGACGGTCGAAAGCTCCGACGCCCGCGTGGCGGTCGCCCGCACGGGCGGCGCGCCGATCGGCGGCTACTCCGTCAGGGTCGCCCAGCTCGCGGCCTCTGCGCAGAAGACCTACACCTGGACCGAGAGCGCCTCGGCCACCACGCTGAGCATCGACGGCGACGGCCCGGCGGGCGCCGATCCGATCACCGTCGACATCGCGGCCGGCGCGAAGCTCGCCGACGTGGCGTCCACGATCAACGGCCGCGCCGACCTGCCCGTGTACGCCGCGGTGGTGGGTGGCGACAAGCTCGTGCTCTCCTCGCGCGCGACCGGCGCGACGGTCGACTTCACCGCCACCGGGTCGCAGCTCTCCGCCCCGGCCAACGCGGTCGCGGGCCGCAACGCCGAGTTCTACCTCAACGGCTCGGCCACCAAGGAGGAGCGCGCGACGAACGTCGTCGAGGACGCGATCGCCGGCCTGCGGCTCAGCTTCAAGGGCACCACGGCCGACGCCGCGAGCATCGTGGTCGGCGCGCCCGGCATCGACCGCAAGACGGTCAAGGGCGAGGTCAACGCCTTCGTCGACGCCTACAACGCGGTGGTCACGGCCACGCGCGCGAAGGTGGGCGAGAAGAAGGTCAAGGACGCGACGACGCTGACGGACGCCAACAAGGGCCAGTTCTTCGGCGACAGCGGACTGAACGCCATGCTGTCGAAGCTCCGCAGCGGGATGGGCGCCGACTACACCGCGATCGGCAACGCCGCCGCGCTGGACGACCTGCGCGACATCGGCATCTCCACCGGCAGGCCCGGCGCCTCGACCGAGCAGGCGCGGGCCGGCCTGCTCACGATCGACGACGCGAAGCTCACCGCCGCCCTGGACGGTGACGCCCAGGGCGTCCGCCGGCTGCTCGGCGGGGTTTCCGGCACCTCCGCATTCGCCCAGGACGTCGAGCAGCTCGCCGACGACCTCGCCAAGACGCTCGACGGGCGGCTCGAGTCGACCGACGGGCAGTCGCGCCGCATCGGCGACGAGCTCAGGCGCACCGACACCCGCCTCGCCGCCAAGGAGAAGCGCCTGAAGGCGCAGTTCGCGGCGATGGAGTCGGCGCTCGGCGCATCCCAGACCCAGATGGCCTGGCTCCAGGGCCAGCTCGCGGGTCTGCCGACCCGGAGTTGATCCGGGCTCAATCGGCGGGCGCGTCAGCCGATCACCTGGGCGACCGTCCCCTCCCCGCGGAGATCGCATGACCGCATTCGCCACGCCCTCACCGGCCACCTACAAGCGGCAGAGCATCATGACCGCTCCGCCCGAACGGCTCGTCGTGATGCTCTACGACGGGGCGATCCGGTTCTTCGTCCAGGCGGCCGCCGCCATGCGCGAGGACGCCCGCGTGACCGCGAGCGAGCGGCTGGACCGCGGCGAGGCGATCGTCGACCACCTGCTGGTCACGCTCGACATGTCCGCCGGCGAGATCGCCGAGCGCCTCGAGGGCATCTACGTCTTCTCCAAGCGCCTGCTGCTCGAGGCCAGGATGGAACGCGACGCCGACAAGGTCGACGTCGTCTGCGCCTACCTCTCCGAGCTGCGCGAGTCGTGGGCGCAGATCGCCGGCGCGTGACGGGCTGGACCGACCTGTTCGAGCTCGCCGAGCGCGAGCTCGCCCTGGTTCGCGGCGGGGACGCCGAGGCGCTGCCCGCGGCAGTCGCCGAGCGTGCGCGGCTGGCTGCGACGCTCGGGCCCGCCCCCGCGAGCGCCCGCCCCGTGCTGGAGCGGCTCGCCGGCGTGCAGGAGCAGATCATCGTGGAGCTCACCCTCGCGCGCGAGGACGTCGTCCGCGAGCTGGGCGCCCTGCGCCGCGGCCGCGGCGCCGTGCAGGGCTATCGCACGGCTGCCGGGCCGGTCGTGGCAAGCGTCGACGGCGCCGGCTAAAGCTTCGGCCGTCGGGGCCGATCAACCCGGCCAGTCGCCACGGATCCGGCGGCGGATTGCAGTCCACGGACGGACGCAGACTTCTCCTCGAAAGGGAATCCGTCCCGTGCTGTTCGACACCACCCAGCTCGCCCTCGAGCGCGCCATCGGAGGAGCTGCCCAGCGCCAGCAGGCACTCGCGGCCAACCTCGCCAACGCGAACACCCCGGGCTACCAGCGGGTCGACGTCGACTTCCACTCCACGCTGCGGAGCGCCATGGCGAGCGGCGAGCGCGCGACGGTCGAGCACACGACGTTCGCCGCGCAGCGCGACGGTGCGGCCGTGACCCGCGCCGACGGCAACTCCGTCGACGCCGAGTCCGAATCGGCCAAGATGGCGGCCAACGCGCTCGAGCATCAGGCGGCCGTGCAGGTGGCGGCCACGCGCATCGCGATCCTCAAGTCGGCGATGGGGGTGTCGTGATGGGCATGTTCGACGCGCTCGAGGTCTCGGCCTCCGGGCTCACCGCCGAGCGGCTGCGGATGGACGTCACCGCGGAGAACCTCGCGAACGCCCAGACCACCCGCGGCGCCGACGGTCAGCCCTACCGGCGCAAGGAGGTCGTCCTGGCCGAGCGACAGGGAGCCGGCAGCTTCGGCGCCGCGCTGCAGGGCGCGATGGGCGCGACGTCGCCCGGCGGGGTCGAGGTCGCCGCGATCGCGCAGGACCAGACGCCGTTCGCGCAGGTCTACGACCCCGGCCACCCGGACGCCGACGCCAACGGCTACGTGCAGATGCCCAACGTCGACCCGGTGGCCGAGATGGTCGACCTGATCTCCGCCCAGCGCGCCTACGAGGCGAACGTGACGGCGATGCAGGCGGCCAAGTCGATCTTCGCCAAGACGCTGGAGCTGCTGCGCTGATGGCGCTCCCGATCGACCCCTCCATGGCCGTCGGCGGCGCCGAGTGGCAGATCGCGCCGATCGACGGCGTCGACTCCGCCGCGCAGGCGGCGCAGCAGGACGGCGCGGGCACCGGATTCGGCGGCATGCTCGGCGACGCGCTGGGCTCGCTCGCCAAGACGCAGGTCGAGGCCGCGACCGGCGCGCAGCAGCTCGCCGCCGGCACCGCGCAGGACCCGACGGCGGTCGTCGTCGCCGTCGAGCGCGCCCAGCTCTCGATGCAGCTCGCCTCCCAGCTGCGCAACAAGCTCGTGGAGGCTGCACAGGACGTCTTCCACACCCAGATCTGAGCCGTAGATGCCGACTCTCGCAGACACCTTCCTGAAGATGCCGACGCGCTCGAAGATCGCGGTCGGCGTCGCCGCCCTCGGCATCGTCGCCGTGCTGTTCTTCATGCTGCGGCTGGCGTCCGCGCCTTCCTACACGATGCTCGCGTCGGGCCTGGAGCCCGCCGACTCCGGCAAGGTGACCGCGGCGCTCGACGAGCAGGGCATCGCCTACGACCTGCGCGCGAACGGCACGTCGGTCGCGGTCGAGAAGGCCCAGGTCGGCCCGGCGCGGATCGCGCTGGCGGGCGCCGGCGTCAATGCCGGCTCGGGCTCGCAGGCGGGATTCGAGCTGTTCGACAAGCAGAAGCTCGGCGCGTCGGACTTCCAGCAGAAGGTCACCTACCAGCGCGCGCTGGAAGGCGAGATCGGCCGGACGGTCGAGCAGGTCGACGGCGTGAGCGGCGCCCAGGTCCAGCTCGTGCTGCCCGAGGACTCGCTGTTCGCCGACGAGGAGACGCCCGCGACCGCCGCCGTCATGCTGAGCGGCGCGTCCGACTCGCTCGAGTCCGGCGCCGTGCAGGGGATCTCCCAGCTCGTGGCCTCCTCGGTCAAGGGGCTCAAGAGCGAGAACGTCACGATCACCGACGGCACGGGCCAGCTGCTGTGGCCGCGGGGCGACGACGCGATGGGCGGCGGCGCGATCGGCGGCGGCAAGCAGGCCGCCCAGACGCGCTACGAGCGCCAGCTGCAAGCCAGCCTCGACGCGCTGCTGATGCAGACGCTCGGCCCCGGAAAGGCGCGCGTGCAGGTAAAGGCCGACCTCAACGCCGACAAGACCACGCGCAAGCAGCTCACGGTGGACGGCAAGGCCGTGCCGGAGACGCAGACCAAGGAGACCGAGAAGCTCAAGGGCGGCTCGCTCACGGCGAGCGGCACCGCGGGAACCGGCGGCAACATCCCGACCTACTCGGGCGGCGCCGGCGGCGGGAACGCGAACTCGAAATACCAGCGCAAGGCCGACACGGTCAAGAACGTCGTCCCCAAGACGGTGACCGAGACCGATGTCGCCACCGGTGCGGTGAACGGCCTGCAGGTCGCACTCGTGGTCGACAAGAGCGTCCCTCCGGCCGACTTCGCGGCGATCCAGAACGCGATCAAGGGCGCGTCCGGTTTCGACGCCAAGCGCGGCGACGTCTTCCAAGCCTCCCAGATCCCGTTCGCCAAGGCGCCCGCGCCGCCGAAGGCGGGCCCGGTGCCGGTCACGATGCTCGGGCCGCTGAAGTGGGTCGGCCTCGGTCTGGCCACGCTGGCGTTCATGTTCTTCATGAGCCGCCAGCTCAAGCGGCGCGAGGGCGAGGCGCTCGCCTCCCCGAGCTGGTTGTCGGAGATCGAGCAGCCGATGTCGCTGGCCGAGCTCGAGGCGCCCAGCGCCCCGCGCATGCCCGAGCGGCCCACGGTGATGCTGCCGCCACGCGAGCAGGACCAGAGCGCCCAGGCGCTCGAGCAGCTGATGGCGCGCGAGCCCGAGCGCGTCGCCGCCCACGTACGGCAGTGGATGGCTGACGACTGATGGCGGTCGAGGCCCCCGAGCAGCAGCAGTCGTCGCGGGGCGGCGGTTCCAAGCCCCCCCCTCGCGGCGGCTACGCCGAGGCCGCGAGCCTGCGCGGCATCCAGAAGTGCGCCGTCCTGATGGTCGCGCTCGGCGAGGAGAGCGCATCGGAGATCTTCAAGCACCTCAGCCAGGCCGAGGTGGAGGCGCTCTCGCTGGAGATCGCCAAGGCGCCCAAGGTGCCCTCCGAGGTCTGCAAGGACGTGCTCGACGAGGCGGTCGCGACGGTCCTGGCCGAGGACTACCTGGCCGAGGGCGGCGTCGACTATGCGCGCGCGCTGCTGCAGCGCTCGCTCGGCGGCGACAAGGCCGACGAGATCATCTCGCGCCTGGCCGCCACGATCGAGCGCCGGCCGTTCGAGTTCCTGCGCCGCACGCCACCGGAGCAGATCCACGTCTTCCTGCGCAACGAGTCGCCGCAGACCATCGCGCTCGTCGTCGCCAACCTCCATACCGCGCTGGCCGCCACCGTGCTCTCGCTCCTCACCCCCGATGAGCAGGCCGACGTCGCCACGCGCGTCGCGCAGATGGGCGAGACGCGGCCGGAGGTCGTCTCGCAGATCGAGTCGGTGATGAAGCAGAAGCTCTCCAACGTGATCGCGCAGGAGTATTCCTCCGCCGGCGGCGTGAAGTCGCTGGCCGACATCCTCAACCAGGCCGACCGCTCGACCGAGCGCAACGTGCTCGACCAGCTCGCGCAGTCCAACGGCGAGCTGGCCGAGGAGGTCCGGCTGCTCCTGTTCACGTTCGAGGACGTGGTCAAGCTCGACGACCGCTCGATCCAGATGGTGCTCAAGGAGGTCGACCAGAAGGACCTCGCGATCGCCCTGCGCGGCGTCTCGGAGGACGTGCGCCACCGGATCTTCGCCAACATGTCCGAGCGCGGCGCCGAGCTCCTCAAGGAGGAGATCGACTTCCAGCCGCCGCAGCGCCGGCGCGTGGTCGAGGAGGCGCAGGGCCGGATCGTCGGCGTCGTGCGCCGCCTCGAGGAGGCCGGTGCGGTGGTCATCTCCCGCGGTGCGGGCGGCGGCGACGACGAGCTGATGTAGATGGGATTCCCGCCCCCCACTCCCAACACCGTCGAGTTCGACTTCGCGCCGCTGGAGGCCCCCGTGGCGCTCGCCACGCCCAGCGACCCAGCGGCCGGCGCGGCCGACCAGATGGCCACGGCGCGTGCCGAGGCCGGCATGATCCGCGCGACCGCCCACGCCGAGGGGCTCGCCGCCGGGCGCGAGGAGGCGCTCGCCGCGCTTGCTCCCGCCGCGGCGGCGCTCGAGGACGCCGCGCGGGCCGTGTCCGGGCACGTGGCCGTGGCCTCCGACCGGTTGGAGTCCCACGCCGTCGACCTGGCGCTGTTCCTCGCCGAGCGGATCATCGGCGCGGCCGTCGCGATCGACCCCGGTCTGGTCGTCGAGGCGATCCGCGGCGCGCTGCGCGGGATCGTCGAGCGCGAGCGCGTGACGGTGCTGGTGCATCCCGACGATCTCGAGCTGGTCCGCGACGCGATGGGCGACCTCGTGGCGGCGCTTGGGGGCATCGAGCACTGCGAGGTCCAGGCCGAGCGCCGCGTCACCCGCGGGGGCGCCGTGGTCCGCACGCCCGACGGCGACGTCGACGCGCGCGTGGACACGAAGCTCGAGCGCGCCCGCGAGGTCGTCGAGGCGGCCCTCGTCGGGGCGTGATGCTCGCCTCCGCCGTCGACACCGCGACCGCCGCGCTGCGCGAGTGCGACCTGCACCGCCGCCACGGCCGCGTCCGCGACCTGATCGGGCTGATCGTCGAGGCGACTGGCGTGGAGGCCGAGGTCGGCGAGGTCTGCACGATCGAGACGGGCCGCGGCCGCTCCGTCGTGCCCGCCGAGGTGGTCGGCTTCCGCGCGGGCCGGACGCTGCTGATGGCGCTGAGCGATGCGACCGGCATCGGCCCGGGCGCGCGCGTCACCGCCAGCGGGCGGCCGTTCCGCGTGGACGTCTCGGACTCGCTGCTCGGGCGCACGCTCGACGGGCTCGGACGCCCGCTCGACGGGCTCGGGCCGATCGGCGACGGACCGCGAACCCGGACGCGTGCCGCGCAGGCGTCGCCGCCCGATCCGCTCACGCGCCCGCGCATCGCCCAGCGCGTCTCGCTCGGCGTGCGCGCTCTCGACGCGCTGGTGCCGTGCGGGCGCGGGCAACGGCTCGGGATCTTCGCCGGCTCCGGCGTGGGCAAGTCCTCGCTGCTGGGGATGATCGCCCGCTCGACGTCCGCGCAGGTCAACGTCATCTGCCTGGTCGGCGAGCGTGGCCGCGAGGTGCGCGAGTTCATGGAGCGCGACCTCGGTCCGGAGGGCATGGCACGCTCGGTGATCGTCGTCGCGACGTCCGACCAGCCCGCGCTGGTCCGGATCAAGGCGGCGTTCACCGCGACGACGATCGCCGAGCACTTCCGCGACCAGGGTCGCGACGTGATGCTGATGATGGACTCGGTCACGCGCTTCGCGATGGCCCAGCGCGAGGTCGGGCTCGCGATCGGCGAGCCGCCGGCCACGCGCGGCTACACCCCGAGCGTGTTCGCGCTGCTGCCGAAGCTGCTCGAGCGCTCGGGGACGGCGGAGAAGGGCACGATCACCGGCCTGTACACGGTGCTCGTCGACGGCGACGACATGAACGAGCCGATCGCCGACGCGGTCCGCTCGATCCTCGACGGCCACGTGGTGCTCTCGCGCCACCTCGCCCACGCCGGGCACTATCCGGCGATCGACGTGCTGGCGAGCGTCTCGCGGCTCGTCGGCGAGGTGACCACGCCCGCCGTGCGCGGCGCCGGCGACGAGGTGCGCCGCCTGATGGCGGCCTACAAGGACAAGGAGGACCTGATCGCGGTCGGGGCCTACCAGCCGGGCACCGATCCGCTCACCGACGCGGCGATCGCCGCGCGGATGTCGATCGCGCAGTTCCTGCGCCAGCACGTGGACGACCGAACGACCGCCGAGGACGCCGAGCAGGGCCTGCTGGAGTGCGCCGCCTACGGCGAGCTCGTCGGCATCCCGGACCCGGGCGCCGGCGCAGGCGCTCTCGCTCCGCCGCCGGAGCCGCCCGGAACGCCGCTGGCCGCGGCGATCCCCCCGCTGAACCTGCCCGTCTGACACCGATCTCCTGGGATGTCAGCTCGCGGTTCACGGGATCGCCCTGAACGTCCGGCGGTATGCCGATGGCGAGGTCCGCATGGATCGGTTGAAGTGGTGGCGGAAGGTCACGGCGGTGTCGAATCCGACGGCCGCGGCGATCGTTTCAATCGGCGCGTCCTACTCGGACGCGGTGGATCGCATGGTTGCCGCGCAGCGACGCGAACGCCTCCTTGGCCTGATCCCCAGCGGTACGGCGTTCGGCGTCCTCGTTGCCGGGCCGCTGGCTCTGGTGACTCAGGGCACCGCGTGGCGGCACGCCTGGCTGATCCTTGCCGCGATCGCGCTGGTGGTGACCGTCTACAACGCGCTGGTGCTTCCTGGAGGGAGGCGGCCGCATGCTGCGAACGATGTCGGTCCTCTCCCAGACATCGGGTTGCGCTGGTTCGCCCGGACCACGGCCATTCCGCTCTACCTCACGGCCCTGTCCTACGGACTGGTCGGGGCGGTCTGTTGGTTCTCCGCGATCGAAGCGATCTCCCGCAGCGTGCCTGTCGGATCGCCCACGGCGCCGCTCTTCTGGACCCTGATGGGCCTCGCCGGCACCGCGGGCGTGTTCACGGGCAGCGTCATCGGAAGACTTGGCCTGCGCCGGACCCACGCCCTGCTGCTCATAGCGCTCGCGGCCGCGGCCGCCCTGCTGGGTGCGGCGCCCGGCCTGCACATGGCAATCGGCGTATCCGCGATCCTCTACGGCGCCAGCTTCATGGCGATGTCAGGGCTGCTCGCCGTCTGGAGCTACCAGGTGACCGTGACGACATCATCGTCGTCGGGCACTCCCTCGGCGCGTTCACCGCGCTGCAGCCTTCCCCATCCCGAGGCTGCGTTGACCGACTGCGGCCGGGAGACTGCGTCCGGTGGGCGGCTGTCGGTGATGTTCTGGCCAAGTGAAGTCGACCAAGAAGGGCCGTTTGCGTTGTTGGACCGAGTGCTCGCCGGCCATCGCCCGTCTGGACAGACCGGCTCGACGAGGCGATCAACCTCGCCGACGCGACCATCGTGCACGACGACGGCCAGTCCCCGCGATCATCCAACGCATTCTGCGCAGTGCCGTGCGGGTGTGAGCCGCGGCCCGTGCTGTGCTCAAACGCGGATCACGGAGAGGCCACCGACGCCGTCGACGGGGCCGAAGTGGTCGTCTTGCGTGACGATCGGCAGACCGTGGGCGGCCGCGGTCGCGGCGATCCACAGATCGTTGACGTTGACACGTCGGCCGGTCTCTGCAAGGTGCACGCGGAGCCGTGCCCACTCGGCCGCCACCTCGGCACCGATCACGAGGACCTCGATGTCGGCGATGGTCTCGAGCGTTGCGAGGCGCCGTGCGCGAGTGTCGATGTCCGCGGCTGCCAGCACCCCGGCCTGCAGCTCGGCGATCGTCACCGGACAGACGACGCTTTGATCGGGCAACTTGGCGGCCTCGATCGGTCGGGCCGATTCAAGTGCGATGAACACGCTCGTGTCCAGGAGTCCTCTGGGCGCGGGCGCCGTCAACGAATCGGGCCGAGATCATCCGTGGTGTCCCCCACAAGCAACGACAGTTCGTCACGGAGCCCCGGATCGGCCTGGGCGACGCCGAGGCGTCGAACCAGCTCCGCGCGCGAGATCGGTCTGCGCCGTCTCGCACGGACGGGAATCAGTTCCGCGACCGGGCGGCCGCGGGAGGTGATCGTCACCTGCTCACCCGCCTGCACGCGCCCCAGAACGTCAGCGGTGCGGTTCCGCAGGTCTCGCGCTGCGATCTCACTCATGCGCTGCGATCTCACTCATGCGACAAACGTAGCACACGCGTAGCCCTTGGAGTCATCGAAGTCAGGACCTATCGTGCCAAACCATCGACGCGCGGGCCGCTGCTCGACCTATTGCGGTCGCGCGCCTTCCCCATGCAACGCGAGCTGGGGATGAAGGTCCTGGCGGCCGCGCGGTGACCGCCGCGAGCGAGTCGTCCGGGTCGGCGTCGCGGCAGGCCGGCGTGTTCATGGGCACGCTCGTCACAATGCTGGTCGTTGTCTTCATCGGGCGCAGCGTCGTGCGGCGCCGGCCGATCTTGTCCCCGACCTGGACGCCAAGCCTGTTCTTCACGGCCGCAGGTTTGAGCTTGGCTGTTGCTCGCGTCGGCTGCTGGCCAGGAGTCGAACTAGTCGGTCGTCCAAGCAAGAGCGCCCGGCACTCTTCATGCGCGACCATGTGCGGGTGGCCTACCGCGAGCTGCTCGCACCGCCCGAGCTGGCGCACGTCGTGCGCTGCCTCTGGGTGCGGGACGGCACCGCGGAGGAGACGATCGTCACGCCCGACGGCTGCGTCGACGTGATCGTGCGCGGCGGTCGTGCGGTGGTGGCCGGGCCGGACACTGGGCCGGTCGCCGTACGGCTGGACGCCGGTGAGGTCGTCACCGGGGTGCGCATGCGCCCGGGCGCCGCCGGGGCGGCACTGCACGTTCCGGCCGACGCGGTGCGCGACCGCCGCGTCGCGCTCGAGGACCTCTGGGGCCGCGCGGGGTGGGAGGCGGCAGCGCGTGCGGAGGAGGACCCGTACGCGCTCGTGGACGCGCTGCGCGGGCGGCTCGCCGCCGCGGCGCC
>JBPCNM010000284.1:0-17144 GCA_051001255.1 Solirubrobacteraceae bacterium | reverse complement strand
GCTCGGCGGCGGTCCGCGAGCAGCGCCGGCGCGCGGCGGCCGAGCGCCGGGGGGAGGTCTACGAGCCGCCCGAGCCCGAGCCGGTCGGCGCCGTCGGCTCTGCGCCGGACGCCCGCAAGCGCAAGCGCAAGCGCCGCTAGTCAGCGTGGACGCGTGGGGGCGCCATGGACGCGATCATCGCGGCCACGGTGCTCGCTCACGACCTTGCGGTGTGGACGCAGGACGACGACTTCGACGTCCTGGCCGAGCTCGCGCCGGAGCTGCGCCTGCAGCGAGGCTGACCTCCCCTCAGTCCCGCACCGGCTCAGCGCGAGAGCTGCTCGAGGTCGGCGTCGACCATCAGGCGGATGAGCTGCTCGAAGTTCGTCTTCGGCTCCCAGCCCAGCACCCGCTTGGCCTTGCTCGGGTCGCCCACCAGCAGGTCAACCTCGGCCGGCCGCTTGAACGCGTCGTCGATCGTGACGTGGGGCTCCCAGTCGACCCCGACCTGGTCGAACGCGATCTCGACGCAGCGGCGCACCGTGTTCGACTCGCCGGTGGCGATCACGAAGTCCTCGGGCGTGTCGAGCTGGAGCATCGCCCACATCGCCTCGACGTAGTCCGCGGCGTAGCCCCAGTCGCGCTTGGCGTCGAGGTTGCCGAGCCGCAGCTCGTCGCGCCGGCCGAGCTTGATCGCCGCGGCGTGCCAGGTGATCTTGCGCGTCACGAACTCCAGGCCGCGGCGAGGTGAGTTGTGCACGACGACACGGCCGACGCCGGTGGCGAAGACACCCGAACCGGTTTCGAGGTCGAAGGTCCAGTCGTCGTCCCCAGGGATCGGCTCGATCTCAACGACTCGGCGGACTTCATGGGAATCGCGTGCCAGGTGCCGGCCCTTGGCACCGACGCGCACCGGCGACCGGAGGTTGAGCTGGTAGTACGTCTTACCGGCCCGCTGCTCGGCGTACACCGAGGCCGGCTGGTCGGCGTTGTCGTACAGCCAGCACAGCCCCTGAGCGAGCACCGGACTGTTCGTCTTGACCGATTGGCCCTTGCCCTTCTTCAGCCCGTCGCCGAGGTCGTGGCCGCGCAAGAACGCCGCTTGGGCATCGGGCGTCCCGTTGAGCACGATCGGCGGCACCTGCTTGTGGCCTGTCGGCGTATAGAGCTGCTCACGCAGCCAGGGACCCAGAGTCGGCACGCCGTTGAGTCGGAGATGCTCAACGGCTCGCGCGGCGTCGAAGCCCGAGGGGAGCGTCGAGGGAGTCGCCGTGCCGAGGAAGAGCTGACTCCACAGCTCTCCGATCCGGAGCCGGGCGTTCCAGTCGTTGTTGGCGAAGTTGATCTTCCGGCCGTCGCGTGACACGCAGCCGTCTGCGGCCAGCAACCCGAGGAACTCGCCGAGCAGATCGGAAACGGCGGTCCACCCCGGCGCCGCGGGGAAGCGCTCGCCGAGGGCAAGACGGTCGCCGGCGTCCACGTCGTCGGCACGGACCGGCTGTTCGTTCGCGTCGAGCATCGTGTGATGAGCAGTCGTCTGGGCGATGCCTCCGCGGCACTCGATGGAGAGCAGGCGGTGGTCGACATCCGTGCTGCGACGCCGGGTGGCGGTGATGCCTCGCACCGGCGTCCAGTCGACCCCATCCCAGACCTCGAGGAAGCGATCCGGGGCGAAGCTCTGGGTCGAGCGCCCTTTCTCGGCGAGCGGCACGAGATCCCGCGGCGTCCTGACCGCCACCACACCATCGAGCCTCACCACGAGCGGTGCACTGGCGCGCACGCATTCGTGGTTGAACAGTATTCCGGAGCATAGGTGCATGCCGTACGACTCGCGGTAGTTGACGGTGATGAAGTGGCCGTAGACCTTGGCCACGCCGTACGGCGAGCGCGGGTAGAAGGCGGTCGTCTCGGTCTGCGGCGTCTCGAGCACCTTGCCGAACATCTCGCTCGAGCTCGCCTGGTAGAAGCGCGCCTCCGGGCAGACCTCCCGCACCGCCTCGAGCAGCCGCGTCACTCCCACGCCCGTGAATTCCGCCGTCAGCGTCGGCTGGATCCAGGAGACGGCCACGAACGACATCGCGGCCAGGTTGTAGATCTCGTCGGGATCGGAGGCACGAAGCGTGTCGACCAGCGAACGGTGGTCGAGCAGGTCGCCCTGGTGCAGGGTGATGCGGTCGCGCAGGTGCTCGATGCGATCGAACTTCTCGGTCGAGGCGCGGCGGACCATGCCGTGCACCTCGTAGCCCTTGTCGAGCAGCAGCTCGGCCAGATACGAGCCGTCCTGTCCGGTGATGCCGGTGATCAGGGCGCGCTTGACGCTCACTCGGTCGCCACTCCCTCCTGTTGACGCAGCCAGTCCGCGGTGGCGCGGATGCCGTCGCGAGTCTCGATGCTCGCCTTCCAGCCGAGCAGCCGCTCGGCCTTCTCCACCGACGGCCAGCGCCGCTGGACGTCGACCGCGAAGCTCGGGAGATGCGCGAGCGTGAGGTCGCCGGGGTCGTTGCCGGCCGCCTCCCAGCACAGGGCGGCGATCTCGGCGACCGTGCGCTCGTCGGAGGCGGAGATGTTGAAGTCCGCGTTGAGCCCGTTCGCGTGGCCGGTCGCCGTCACGATGCCCTCGGCGATGTCGTCGACGTGGGTCAGCGTCCGCGTCTGCTCGCCCGAGCCGAAGATCTCCAGCGGCGCGACACCGGCGAACGACTTGGAGATCAGGTCCGGCACGGCGTGAGCGATCCCGGGCTCGGCGCTCGGCAGCTCGCCCGGGCCGTAGGCGTTGAACGGCCGGCAGATCGTGTACGGCAGGCCGTGCTCGTCGTGGGCCGCGCGGCAGTAGATCTCGCCGGTGAGCTTGGAGAAGCCGTAGGCCGAGAGCGGGAACGGGCAGCGGTCGATGTAGTCCTCGGGCGTCGGGAACTCCTCCGCGCGCTCGAACACCATCGACGAGCTGACGTACGTGAAGCGCTCGACATCCTGCTCCAGCGCCGCGCGGAAGATCGCGTTGTAGAGCGCGCTGTTGACCTCGGTCAACGTGTGGGGGAGCTTGTGGAAGTTGGCGATCCCGCCGACGATCGCGGCCAGGTGGATGACGTGACTGCAGCCGGCGATCGCGGCGCGCGCCTGGTCGAGCTCGCGCAGGTCGCCGGTGTGCACCTCGCAGCCCTCGCGCATCCACCGGGGCGCGGGGCGCTGGTCGGATACACGGACCTCCCAGGCCGGGTCGCGCAGCAGCCGGCGGACGACGGCGGCGCCGATCGTGCCGGCGCCTCCGGTGACGAGGACGCGGTTCATCTAGCGAGCGCTCAAGGCGGCGACTTCGCTCGCGTACGCGAAGACCTGGGCGGCGCCGAACGCGTTCCAGGGATCGACGACGAGGCAATCGGGCGCGGCGGTCCGGGCGATCGCGGCGAGCGCCTCGGGCGTGGAGTACGCGGCGTGGTTGGTGGCCACGACTACGACGTCGGCGCCGGCCACCGCCTCGTCGAACTCCGCGGTCGGGGTCGCCACCACGGGGTCGTGCACCGCCACGTCGGCCAGCTCGCGCTCGAGCAGGCGGATCAGCTTGTGTGACAACGAGTCGCGCTCGTCGTCGGTGTCGCCCTTGAACGCGAGGCCCAGCACTGCGACCCTGCGCTCGCGCAGGTCGCCGAGGCGCCGCTTGACGCCCTCGACCAGGAACAGCGGCACGCTCTCGTTGACCCGCGAGACCGCGAGCAGCATCCCGGGGGCGTTCGAGCGCTCCTCGCTGAATGCGAAGTCCTTGCGCAGGCAGGTGCCGGCCGTGAAGCCCGGCTGGGCGATCCCGCCGCGCGGGTAGTCGCGGTTGATCAGGTCGATCACCTCGAAGACGTTGGCGCCGTAGCGCTCGCAGTCCATCATCAGGAGGTTGGGCAGCGCGAACGTGGCGTAGCGCAGGATGTTGGCCCAGATCTTGGCCAGCTCCGCCTGCACCGGCGTGGTCTGCACGATCGGCGCGCCGAGGACCTCGAACAGGCGCGCGGCCCGCTCGCCCGAGCCGTCCCCGACTCCGCCCACGATGCACGGCAGCGTCCCGATCTCCTCCATGAAGCGGTCGGCCGCGATGCGCTCGGGCACGTGCGCGACGAAGATGTCCTCGCCGACGCGAAACCCGCGGTGCTTCTCCAGGTAGCCCGCGACGAACTCGGTCGTGTGCGGCGCGACGGTGGAGCGCAGCACCAGCAGATGCCCCTCGCGCAGGTGCGGCAGCAGCGCGTCGAGCACCGTGCGGATGTCCGACATGTCGATCTCGATGTGCGAGAACGTCGGCGTGCCGAGCGTGAGTACGATCGCCTCGGCCTGCGCCGCGTCGGCGGCCCGCTCGGACAGGTTCAGCCGCTCGGAGCCGCGCACCCGGGTCAGCATCTCTTCGGTCCCGGGCTCCTTGAACGGCATCCGGCCCGCGCGCAGCGTGGAGAGCCGGTCTGCGTCCTTGTCGACGCCCAGCACGAAGAGCTCGTGATCGGCGAAGGTGAGGGCGAGGGGCAGGCCAACCCGGCCCAGCCCGATCACCGCGACGTCGAAGGCCATGCGCGGAGCATATGCGCGCAGCTCGGCCGCCTCACCGCGGGCGGGCCCGCAGGTGACGGGCGTACTGGCGGGCGAACCCGAGGACGAAGCGCGGGTTGTAGCGCAGGTAGCGCCCCAGCAGCCGCCCCGGTTCCTGGAGCAGCCGGAACGCCCACTCCAGGCCCAGGCGCTGCAGCGCGTCCGGGGCCTGCGGGACAAGGCCTGCGTGGAAGTCGAAGGCGGCGCCGACCCCGACGAGCACGGGAGCGTCGAGCCGGTCGCGCATCCGGGCCATCCACTTCTCCTGCTTGGGCACGCCGATCCCGACCCATACGACGTCCGCGCCGGAGTGGTTGATCTCGCCGGCCACCGCGTCCTCCTCGGCGGCGCTGAGCGCGCGGAACGGCGGGCAGTGGCCGCCGACGATCTTCAGCCCGGGATGGCGCAGGCGCAGCGCGCGGGCCAACTCGGCCAGCGCGCCGTGGGTGCGGCCGCCGTAGAGGTAGAAGCGCAGCCCGGTGGCGGCGGCGTGCGCGCACGCGCGCTCCATCAGCTCGGGGCCGTAGACCCGGTCGCGCAGCTCGTGCCCGAGCGCGTTGAGCGCCCATACGAGCGGCTGGCCGTCGGGCACCGTGAAGCTGGCCCCCTCGACCGCGGCGCGCAGCTCGGGGTCCTCGCGGCAGGCCATCACGGTGTGCACGGCGGCGACGCAGACGTAGCCGCGCCGGCGCGCCGCCACGGTCGCGTCGATCCAGCCGAGCGTGCGGCGGTAGTCGACGAGCGCGAGCGGCACGCCGAGCAGCCGCACCTTCCGCACGGAGGCGGGCACGGGGCTTGGGACGGGTGTGGCGATGGGAGCCGGCTGCGTGCGCATCGGGGTCTTCAACGGTCAGGAGCCGGGAAAGTCGTGCTATGGCGCTCGAACCGCGGTGGATGGTGGCACACGGCCCCGTCAGACCCGCGCCGCCCCCCGGCGCGACAGCGCCCGCTCGACCAGCTCGGCGACGGCCTCGGCGGGACCGGGATAGCGGAAGCGCTCGAGCCCGCGCGGCGCGTACTCGCGCTCGAGCGACCCGTCGGCCAGAGCGCGCAGAGCGGCCTGGACGGCGATCGGATCGCGGCTCGGCACGGCAACGCCTGTGCCCGTCTCGCGCACGATCCGCTCTGCCTCGTTGTCCTGCGCCAAGGCCAGGATCGGGCGGCCGGAGGCGAGATACTCGAACAGCTTCCCGGTCGCCTCGGAGCGGTGCGTGCCGGTGAGCAGCAGCAGTGCGGCGGCGCCGCGCTGGAGCGCCAGCGTCGCGGGCCGGTCGAGAAGACCCACGTGGCGCACCGCACCCCCGACCGAGGCCTCGGTGATCAGCCGCTCGTCTTCGACACTCGGGCGCCCGGCGAGCACGAGTCGGATGCGCGGGTCGCCGTCCGCCCGACCGGCATTGAACGCCTCCAGCGCCGCGAGCAGCGGGCGCGGGTCGCGGCCGCGTGGCCCGCTCAGCGTGCCCGTGTGCACGAGCCGCAGCCAGCCCGGCTCATCGGCCGGCGCCTCGTCCTCGGCCACCGCGGCGCCGGTATCGAAGCCGTTGGAGACCCAGTGCGCTTCGGCACCCAGGCGGACCCGGAAGTCGTCGGCGATCGGCATCGTGGCGCCGATCACGACCTCGGCGGCGCGCGCGACACGCCGCTCCAGCCATGCGTCGAGGCGCTCCTGGGCGCGCGTCGGCCACGGCTCCTCGCGCAGCGGCTCGTAGCGCCAACCGTCGCGGAAGTCGGCCAGCCACGGCGGGCGACTTCGCCCGAGCGCGAGAGCGACGAGGTCTGCCGAGTCGGGCGGCCCACTGGTGAGCAGGCAGTCGATCGAGCGCCGGCGGGCGATCCGCAGCACCGCCGCGAGTGCGCTGGGCGCCCAGCTGACGAGGTGGGAGTCGGGCGGCACCACCTGGGTGAGCAGCGCCGGGGCGGGGGTGATCGCGGGCGCGGCGCCGGGTTGGGACAGCGCCGGCCGGCGCAGCAGGCGGCGCAGGGCCTCGGCTTTGCCGAGGTCGCCGGTGCGCAGCACCTGCGACGCGTCGTCGGGCAGCGTGCCGTGGATCGTGCTGGTCACGACCGTCACGTCATGGCCCGCCGCGCGCAGGTGGCGCGCCATCGCGGCCCAACGGTGCGCCCCGATCGCCGTCGCCGGCGGGAAGTAGTACGTCACGATGACGACGTGGCGGCGCGAGCCCGGCGTCACGCGGCCAGGCGCGCCGTGGGAGCTGCGGCGGACGCCCGCAGCCACAGCTCGACGTTGAGCGCACGCCAGAGCCCGGCCGGGTCGCGCCAAGCGCCGCTGCGGACGTCCGCCTCGATCGCGGGAATGTCGTAGCGCCCGCTCATTCGGCTCGCCGGGTCGAGCAGGACGTCCGTTGCGAGCGCCAGCACCGCGGGCTCCGCCAGCCAGCGGGCCTGCGGCGGTTCGAAGCCGACCTTGTCGCGGCGGGCCAGGATCTCCGGCGGGACGACGTCGCGCACCGCGTCGCGCAGGATCCGCTTCGTCTGGCCGGCGCCGACGAGGTACTCGGGCGGCGCGGAGAACGCGAACTCGGCGATCCGCCGGTCCAGCAGCGGCAGCCGCACCTCGCGGCTGTGGGCCATCGAGTCGCGGTCGGCGTAGCGCAGCAGCAGCGGCAGCGAGGTGTGGAACGCCTGGCGCATCAGCTCGCGGCGCACGGGCGAGCCGTCCGCGGCGCCCGCCGGCACCGGCGGCTCGATGCGCACGGCGACGTCGACGGCCTCCGCGGTCGCATAGGTCGAGGCGAGACCGCGGCGATGGTGGTGCGCCATGCCGCGCGGCATCCGCTCGGCGCCGATCGCGCGCAGCACGTCGTCGCGCTGCGAACCGCCGGCAAGCAGCGCGCGCGCAACCGGTCGCGGCCCGCGCGAGCGCAGCGCCCAGCCGGCGATCCCGTCGTAGCCCGCGAACAGCTCGTCCCCGCCCTGGCCGTCGAGCAGCACGGTGACGCCGGCCTCGCGGGCGGCCTGGTTCACGCGCCATTGCGCGTAGATGCTCAGGCTGCCGAACGGCTCCTCCTGGTCGCGCACCAGCGCGTCGAGGTCGGCGAGCAGCTCGGCCGGCGCCGGCTGGACGCGGTGGTGCTCGACCACTCCCGCGGCCGCGGCGACGCGGGCGGCCTGCTCCCACTCGTCGCGCTCGAAGCCGGGAAAGCTGGCGGTGAACGCGTGCCGCGTGACGTCGGCGGCCTGGCGACCGGCGAGCGCGACGACGGCCGAGGAGTCCACGCCGCCGCTGAGCGACGTGCCCACCGGGACGTCGGCGCGCAGGCGCAGGCGGATCGAGTCCTCGAGCAGCTCGCGCAGCTGCGCGACGGCGTCGGGATAGCGCGCCGGCACGTCGACGGGGCGCGGGGTCCAGTAGCGGCGCACGTCGACGCGGCCGTCCGCGACGCGCAGCCGGTGCGCGCCCGGCAGGCGGTGCACGCCGGCGAAGAACGACTCGTCGATCGGCGGCATCAGGCCGAGCGCGACGTACGGGCCGAGCGCGCCGGGCCGGGGGGCGCCGATCGCGGGCACGGCCTGACGCAGCGCGCGGATGTCGGACGCGAAGAGGACGCGCTCGCCGTCGCGGCACCAGTAGACGGGCTTCTCCCCGAACGGGTCGGCGCAGAGCGTCAGCTCGCGCCGCTCGTCGTGCCAGACGGCGAAGGCGAACATGCCGTTGACGCGGTCGAGCGCCTGCTCGCCCCACTCCGCCCAGGCGTGCAGCAGCACCTCGCCGTCGCCCTCGGTGACGAACGTGTGGCCGAGCCGCTCGAGCTCGGCGCGCCGCTCGCGGTAGTCGTAGATCTCGCCGTTGAAGACCAGGTGCCATGGCCCGAGGTGCAGCGGCTGGTCCGAGCGCGCGTCGAGGTCGATGATCGCCAGGCGCCGGAACGCGAGCCCGGCGACCGCGTCGTGCCAGATCCCCTCGCCGTCGGGTCCACGGTGCGCCATCGCGCCCGCCATGCGGGCAAGCACCTCCCGGTCGGGAGGCGGCCCTCCGACCGTTCCGGCGATGCCGCACACGCCGGTCAGGATAGCCTCAGGTGCCCCTCGTCGATCGGAGCAGACCGGCTGCCCATTCGGCGATCTTCGGCCCCAGCATCCGGTAGTCGGCGAACTCGGACGCGGTGGGCACGAGCAGCGGCAGCACGCGCCGGCCGGTCACGCGGCGATAGAAGAACCAGGCGAGGCCGAAGCTCAGCGCGAACGACAGCGAGGAGGCGAGTGCGGCGCCCGTGGCCTCCAGCGACGGGATGAGCACCGCGTAGAGCGCCATCGTGATCGGCGTCACGACGAGCGTCGTGTAGAGCCCGTACTGCGGGAAGCCGCGCCCGACCACGGTTGCGAACAGCACCCCGCTGAGGCCGATCAGAGCGACGCCCGGCAGCCGGATCAGGCCGAGTCCGATCGACCCCTCGAAGTCCGCGCCATAGACGGGGACGACGAGGAAGAGCAGCGCGAGCGCGACGATCACCGTCGAGCTGGCGACGACGAGCGTCGTGTGGCGCAGGCTCTTGGCCTCTACGAACGCGCGCTGCTCCTCGGCGCTGCCCTCGCCGGAGGCGCTCAGTGCGGCGACGCGCGGGAACAGCACGTCGCTCAGCGCCTGGGGCAAGAGCCAGATGACGGTCGTGACGGCGACGGCGACGGCATAGTGGCCGAGCGTCGCGGTGCTCGCGACGGTGCTCAAGATGAACAGGTCGACGCGATAGTTGAGCGCCTGCAAGGCGTTGGCGGCGTATGCCTTGCTCCCGAAGGCGAGCGCGCGTCGGAGCTGGCCCGGCGCAGGCGCGCCTCGGCCCGCCCCACCGAGCCGTCGCCGCCCGGACGCGAACGCCGCGGCCGCACCGAGCACGTGCGATGCGGCGAGGGCGATGACCGCGCCCGTGAGCCCGAACGGGATCACCAGTGCGACGCCGAGCACCATCAGCACACCGGACTGCAGGGCGGGCGGCAGCACGTAGCCCTCGTAGTGGTCGTCGGCGAGCGCGACGAACGACGCGTAGTACCACGAGAGCGCGAACGGCAGCGCGCCGGCGGCGAGCGCGGACTCCGCGACGGTGAGCCCGCCGAAGGCGGAGGGGAAGGCAACGCGCGCCGCGACGCCGAGCACCGCACCGCCGGCGCCCAGCGCGAGCGCAAGCCTCTGCGAGGCGGCGAACGCGTGCGCCGCCTGCCAGCCGCCGGCGCTCACGTAGTAGGCGATGCCGTGCTCCATACCGAGCGTCGTGAACACCGTGAGCACGTAGAGGATCGTCAGCGCGACCGCGAAGCCGCCCGTTCCCTCGGCTCCCAGCAGGCGGGCGATGACGATCGTGGTGACCGCGCCTGTGACGGCCACCGCGATCCGGCTGGCGGCGCCCATCACCGCCCCACCGGTGAGTGGCCGGGGCTCGGGGGTGCCGGCTCGGTCCACCGCTCGGCTAGCCGGGCCTTCGCGCGACGGCGTGGAGCAGGTCGCCGCCACCCAGCCGATCAGCCGCCACCGCGACCGGCAGGCCGAGCATGCACAGCGCGGTGGCCAGGTGCAGGCGCATGCCGCTGGGGAACAGGCATCGTCCGAAGATGCGGTACTGGACGCTTGCCCACAGACCGACTCCACTGGTCGACGTGCTCGTTCGCACGTCCTCGAAGCCGGCCCTCAGCAACGCGCGCTCGAGCGCGGCGGCCGTGAAGTGCACGCGGTGGCGTGGCAGATCGAGGTGAAACGAGTGTCCGCGGAAGCGCCGGCTCTGCCAGCCGCCGAAGTTGGGCACCGAGATCGCCACGACGCCGTCCGGCCGCAACGCGGCGTGGATGCGGCGCAGGTCGCCGACCGGATCGTCGGTGTGCTCGAGCGACTGGCGAAACAGCGCCGCGTCGTATGCGCCCCGCTCCAGCTCGACGCCGGCCAGCACGCCCTGCAGTGCCTCGATCCCGCGCTCCCGCGCGACGGCGCACGCCGCCTCGGAGGGCTCGACGCCGGTCATCCGCCAGCCGCGCACGGCGAGCATCGAGGCGATGTCGCCGCGCCCGCAGCCGACGTCGACAGCGCGCCCCGGATGCAGCGCGACGACCGCGTCGACGGGCGCCGTCTGTCGCGCCCGCCGACCCTGCCAGGTCCGGATCCCGGTCGAGAGCGCGCCGAGGACACGGTGCGGCCGGCCCTGATAGGGCGCATAGTCCTCGGGGTAGTAGGCGGCGAGCTGCGGCGCGCTCACCGGCGGCAGCGTGATCCCCGCGCCGCAGCTTCCGCAGACTGCGACCGCGAAGCGGCCCGGCGTGCCGTGCAGCCGATCGGGGGCGGTGATCGTCGGCTCGGCCAGCGGGGTCTCGCAGATGGAGCAGGAGACCGAACTCATGACGGCGAGCTGACCCTCGGGGCCGCGGCGTCGCAGGGCGATCGCGTCGCGCAGCGTGATCGAGCTGTCGATGGCCTGCGGGGGCTGCGCGCGAGTGGGCATCCCGCGTGCCGCCCGCCAGCCCGCCAGCCGTCCACGCCCCGCCGCGAGGTCGCGCGAGCTCAGCGTGTCGCCGACGGTCGCGATCGTCTCGGTCAGCGCCGTGCGTGGTGCGGCGCGACCGCGCAGCAGTCCATAGCGGCGCAGGACGTACCCGCGTCCGAAGGCGCCGCGGCGGCGCTGCACGTAGCTGCGATACCCATGGCTCGCCGAGCCGACGTGCGTGCAGACCGCGGTCGGCGCCGCGACGGTTCCCCAGCCGAGTGCCTGTAGGCGGAGGGCGAGATCGAAATCCTCGTGGTAGGCGACGAAGGCCTCGTCGAGGCCGCCCGCCTGCTCCCAGGCGGTGCGCCGGTAGGCGCCGGCGGTCCCGGCCGGGCCGGCCAGCACCGGCGCCGCCGAGCCCGCGGCGGCCACGGGCCGTCCCTGCAAGCGGGCAAACGGGCTGAGCGTCGTGTCGCAGGTGATGCCGACCGAGTCGATCTGCCGGCCGCCCGGCCTCGTGCACAGGGCGGCGACCGACCCGAGCGCGGGTTCGCGCTCGAGCGGCGCCACGACCTGCTCGAGGAAGTCCGGGCGGCAGTCGACGTCGTTGTTGAGCAGCACGATGACGTCCCCCGAACCTGCGGCGGCGCCCGCGTTGCAGACGACGGCGAAGGCCTCCGGGCCGTCGGTTCGCAGCACGCGCACCGCCGGCCAGTCTCGCGTGAGGCGCTCGCTCGTGGCGTCCGTGGACCCGTTGTCACCGACGATCGCCTGGTGCTCACGTGTCTGCGCGGCCAGGTGGCGCAGGCAGCTGTCGGTCAGCTCCCATTGGTTGAAGACGGGTATGACGACGTCCACCGAGAGGGCCATGGCAGCGGCGGATGGTAGAGCGCGGACCGCGCTCGCTCCCCGCGCCGAGCCGACGCCGACTCTCGCGGTGACGGTCGGTACGGTGGCGCCCGTGCCCGTCGATGAACCCACCGCTTCGATGCTCGCGCGCTACAGCGTCGCGCTCGGCGCGCGCGGTGTTCGCCGCGGCCCGCGGCGCGAGGCGGCGTGGCGCGTATGGATGCCGCTCGACGTCGATCGGGTCGCGGAGCTGCCATGGGTGGCTTCCCGGATCGTCCGCGCTCGGCCCCGGCGCGTGCTCGACATCGCCAGCCCGAAGCTGCTGGCGTGCTGGCTGGCCGACCGCTGCCGGGTCGAGCAGGTCGTCGCAACCGACCTCTGGCCGGACGAGGTCGACTCCTGGCGCCGCCTCACCGCAGCGGCTTCGGGCCCGCGGCGGCGCTACGACGGACTCCGCCTCGAAGTCGCGGACGCGACGCGCCTGCCCTACGAGGACGCGAGCTTCGACGCGCTCTACAGCGCCTCGGTGCTCGAGCACATCGCCGACGACGGCGACATCGCAGCGGCAGCCGAGATCGCGCGCGTCCTGCGGCCCGGCGCAATCGCCGCGCTGACCGTGCCCTACGGCCGCGAGCATCGCGAGGAGCACGTCGAGCACGATCTGTACGGCCGGCGCTACGACGGTCGGCCGCTGTTCTTCCAGCGCCACTACGACGCGGGGACGATCGACGGCCGGCTGCTCGCGGGCGGTGCCCTCGAGGTCGTCGAGCGTGGGATGTGGCGCAAGGAGGGCATCCAGGAGGCGCGCGGAGCGCTGCGGCGCGTCGTGCCCGAGAGCTGGGAGATCGGGCGCTTCCTGGGCCCGGGGCTGCTCGTGTTGGGCGGGCGCGCGATGCGTGATGCGCCAGTCGACGAGCCGGGGGAGGAGAACGTGTTGCGCCTTCTCCTGCGGCGCCGCTGACGGAGTGGCGTGCACGTCGGTTTGAACCTCGTATTCCTCGTGCCCGGCCAGACCGGCGGCATGGAGATCGCCGCGCGGGCGCTGATCCCGGCGCTGCGTGACGCGGCGCCCGGCCTGCGCTTCACCGCCCTGGTCAACTCCGAGGCGGCTGGAGAGGACTTCGGCATCGACTCCGTGGTGGTCCCGGTCGCCGCTGCGCGACGCGTCGAATG
Source organism: Solirubrobacteraceae bacterium (assembly GCA_051001255.1). Taxonomy (GTDB): domain Bacteria; phylum Actinomycetota; class Thermoleophilia; order Solirubrobacterales; family Solirubrobacteraceae; genus DASQMT01. The sequence continues at coordinate 4,158 of JBPCNM010000284.1, read as the reverse complement.
GGTCCGCGGCGAGTAGCAGCTGCTGCCCAGCCTGGCGCGCCGGGCGGGCTGCGCGCTCGTGCACTCGCTGGGCTCGACCGCACCGGCGCGCGGGCGCTTCGTGCGCGTCACGACGATCCACGACCTCAACTACCTCATGGTCCCCGACGCGCACTTCGGCCTGCGCGGGCTCGGCATGCGCGTGCTCGTCCCGCTGGCGGCGCACCGGTCGACGCGCGTGATCGCCGACTCGGCCTCGACGCGGCGCGACCTGACCGAGCGGCTGCGCGTGCCCGCGGAGAAGATCGACGTCGTGCCGCTGGGCCTCGGCCGGCCGCCCGAGGCGGTGCCGACGCCCCCGCACGAGCTGCGCGCGCGCCTCGCCCTCGGCGACCGGCCGCTGGTGCTCTCCCTGTCGGCCAAGCGCCCGCACAAGAACCTGCGCGGGCTGCTCGACGCGCTGGCCTGCATCCCGTCCGAGCGCCGCCCGGTGCTCGTCCTGCCCGGCTATGCCACGCCGCACGAGGCGGAGCTGCGCGACCACGCCGCGGCGGTCGGCGTCGCCGGCGACGTGCGCTGGCTGGGCTGGACGAGCGACGAGGACGTGGCCGGCCTGCTCGCCATCAGCGATGCGTTCGTGTTTCCCTCCTTCTACGAGGGGTTCGGGTTGCCGGTGCTCGAGGCGATGGCTGCCGGCATCCCCGTCGCGTGCTCGGACCGGTCGTCGCTGCCCGAGGTCGCGGGCGATGCCGCGCTGCTGTTCGATCCCGGCGCGCCGGCGTCGATCGCCGCAGCGATCGAGACGCTGCTGACCGACCGCGCCGAGGCCGGGCGGCTGCGCGCGGCCGGACGCCGCCGGGCGGCGCGCTTCACCTGGGAGCGCACTGCCGAGCTGACGCTCGCCGCCTACGAGCGCGCACTGCGCGGCGCGGCGCCGTAGCTCGCGGCCACGGCGTCGAGCGAGGCGTCGACGGAGAGGCCCGCGGCGTGCTCGGCGAACCACGCCGCGGTGCTGGCGCGCAGGCCGCCGCCCGCGGCGTGCACGCGCACGATCGCGTCGGCCAGGTCCGCCGGCGAGGCGCTCGCCGCGACGAACCCGTTGACGCCGTCCTCGATCAGCTCCGTGGCGGCGTTGTCGGGATCGCGCACCAGCACGGTCGGCGTCCCGAGCGAGGCGGCCTCCACGACGACGAGCCCGTAGCCCTCGCGGCGCGACGGCAGCACGAGGCACAGCGCCCGGGCGAGGTCGCGCTCCACGTCCTCGGTGGGGACGAAGCCGGGGGCCTCGACCACGTCCGCGAGCCCGTGCTCGGCGATCGCGGCGAGCACCGCCGGGCGCTCCGGTCCGTCGCCGAGCACGCGGCCGCGCAGGTCCGGCAGCGTCGCGCGGGCCAGGCCGACGGCCGGTACGACGGCGGGCGCGCGCTTCTCGGGGATGTGGCGGCCCGCGAAGACGACCAGCGGCTCCGCGGGCACGGGCGCCGGCGGGGAGAGCGCCCCGACGTAGAGGCCGCGCAGCACCGTCACCTCGCCGCGCAGCCCGTGCGCGCGCAGCCGGCCCGCGGTCAGCTCGGCGAATGCGAAGGCGTGCTGGCGCACGCGCAGGCACAGCGCCTGGACGGCGTGGCCGACGCGCCCGCGGGCGCCGCCGAGATACTCGCGCCAGTAGTCGGCGCTCCAGAACTCGAACCAGTCGACGACGAGGCGGAAGCGCCGCAACGGCCGCACCAGCGCGGCCGCGAGCAGCGAGAAGTACGGGAACGACGCGGTGTGCACGACGTCGTAGCGGTGCCCGTGGCGCAGCAGGTGCCACAGCACGCCGGCGCCGAAGACGAGCGGCGGCGCGATCCGGCGCTGGCCCGCCTCGTGGTAGAGCGCCATCCGCGGGCCGGCGGCGACGATCCGCACGCCCGGCAGCACCCCGCGCTGCGCGCGCGGCCACTGGCGCAGCGTGAGATAGGTGACATCGTGCCCCTCGGCGGCCAGCCTTTGCGCGAGGTTGCGGTACCAGCGCTCGGCGCCCCCGACGGTGTATGGGAACAGGCAGTCGTAGACGAGGCAGATCCGCAAGCTGGTCGGCTACCCTAGTGCGCTGCACGGGCGCAACCTTCTCGCGCCACTCGCGTTCCCTCAGTCGTGAGCACGCTGCAGCCCATCTCACCGTCGTCGGCGCCCGCGCCGCTCGAGCCCGACGAGATCGTCGTCTCGGTCGTGATCCCGTGTCTCGACGAGCAGGAGAACATCGAGGCGTGCGTCGCCGCCGCGCTGGCCGCGCTGCACGACTCCGGCATTCCCGGCGAGGTCGTGGTGGCCGACAACGCCTCCGAAGACCGCTCCGCCGAGCTGGCCAGAGCGGCCGGCGCGCGCGTCGTGAGCGAGCCGCGGCGCGGCTACGGCAGCGCGTACCTCGCGGGCTTCGCGGCCGCGCGTGGGCGCTACATCGTCATGGGCGACGCCGACCAGACCTACGACTTCCGCGAGATCCCGCGGTTCGTCGAGAAGCTCGAGGACGGTGCCGAGCTGGTGATGGGCGACCGGATGGACAACATCCACCCGGGCGCGATGCCGTGGCTGCACCGCTACGTCGGCAACCCGATCCTCACGGGGATCCTCAACGTCTTCTTCCGCACCGGCGTGAACGACGCGCATTGCGGCATGCGCGCGCTGCGCCGCGACGTGCTGCCGCGGCTGGACCTGCGCACGACCGGGATGGAGTTCGCGTCCGAGATGGTGATCCGGGCCTCGAAGGAGAAGCTGGACATCCGCGAGTTCCCGATCCAGTACCACCCACGCGGCGGCGAGAGCAAGCTGTCGAGCTTCCGCGACGGCTGGCGTCACCTGCGCTTCCTGCTCGTCCACAGCCCGACGCACCTGTTCATGCTCCCGGGCGCGATCCTGCTGGCGTTCGGGACGATCGTCGCGCTCGTCTCGCTGCTGCAGATCGACGTGCTGGGGCGCGCGTGGGACCTGCACACGATGGTCGCCGGCGCGCTGCTGATGATCGTCGGCACCCAGGTCGTGGCGCTCGGGCTCTGCGCCCACGCGTACGGCACGTACTTCATGAACGAGAAGGACCCGTGGTTCGACCGGATGCGTGCGCGCTTCCGGCTCGAGCACGGGCTCATGCTCGGCGGCATGACGCTGCTGGCCGGGTTCGTGGTCGCCGCGGTCATCGTCGGCATCTGGATCGAGCGCGGCTTCGGCCAGCTCTCCGAGGAGCGGCTCGCGGTGCTCGCCGCGACGCTGCTGATCGTCGGAATCCAGATCTTCTTCACCTCGTTCCTGCTCTCCATCCTCGGCCTGCGCCGCCGCCAGTAGGGCGGCGCGCGGCGCCATGGCCGAGCCGGTCACCGTCGCCATCCCGGTGCGCAACGGCGGCGCACTGCTGCGCGACGTGCTCGCCGCGGTCCGCGCGCAGCGCGTGGACCACGACGTCGAGCTGCTCGTGGCCGACACGCATTCCACGGACGGCTCCGCGGAGCTCGCACGGTCGTTCGGCGCGACCGTGCTGCCGGTGGAGCGCTTCTCGCACGGGGGCACGCGCAACTTCCTGGTGGAGCGCGCGGCGGGCGCGCACGTCGCGTTTCTCACGCAGGACGCCGTCCCGGTGGACGCGCACTGGCTCGCGCGGCTGCTCGCGGGCTTCGCGCTCGCCGACGACGTCGCGCTCGTGTACGGCCCGCACCGGGCGCGCCCGGGCGCGCCGGTCGCGGTTGCGCGCGAGCTCTACGACTGGTTCACCTCGATCGCGCCCGACGGCGCGCCCCGGTTGGACCGGACCACGACGCCGAGCGGCCCGGACGCGACGACGTTCTTCACGAGCGCGAACGGGGCGCTCGCGCGCTGGGCGTGGGAGCGGGCGCCGTTCCGCGACGTGCCCTACGCCGAGGACCAGGCGCTCGCGCTCGACATGCTGCAGGCGGGCTTCGCCAAGGTCTTCGCGCCCGAGGCCGCCGTGATCCACTCGCACGACTACACACCGCTGGCGCAGTTCCGGCGCTCGTTCGACGAGTGGAGGAGCCTGCACGAGGTGCATGGCTGGGTGCAGCCGCTCGACCCCGCGCGCACCTTGCTGGCCCTGCAAAGCCAGGGGCGCGCCGACCTGCGCAGCGTGCGCTCCGGCGAGCCCCCGCCGCCGGTGCTGGCGCGCGAGCTCGCGCGCTCGGTCCGGCACTGGAC
>JBPCNM010000283.1:0-5326 GCA_051001255.1 Solirubrobacteraceae bacterium | reverse complement strand
GTAGCGGCGCTCGAGGTTGGGGACGATGCCCTCGAAGTTCGTCATGTAGGAGCGCTTGCGCCCCATGCGGTTGCGGTAGGTGACGTAGATCCGGTCGCCGTCGGTGCCGTAGAGGAACAGGTCCTGCTGCTCGGTCGACAGGTCCTCCCACGGCGCCTCGAGGTCGACCTCGTAGCGCTCGGCGATCGCCTGCGTGATCTGGTCGTAATACGTCGACGCCCCGCTCGACCATGGCAGGATCGCGCCCTCGCCGATCGACAGCGACGGGTCCGGCACCACCAGCTCGGGATCGATCTCCATCTGCGAGCCGAGGCCCGTGCAGCGCGGGCAGGCCCCGTGCGGCGAATTGAACGAGAAGATCCGCGGCTCCAGCTCGGGCATCGAGATCCCGCAGTGCAGGCAGGCGAAGCGCTCGGAGAACGTCAGTATCCGGCCTTCGCCCTCGCGGGGCAGCGTCTCGACCTCGAGGATGCCGTCGGCGAGCGCCACCGCGGTCTCGACCGAGTCGGCCAGCCGCTTGCGCGCGTCGGCCTTCATGATCAGCCGATCGACCACCACGGCGATGTCGTGCTTGTACTTCTTGTCGAGGACGATCTCGTCCTCGAGCAGCCGCACCTCGCCGTCGACCTTCACGCGCGTGAACCCCTCGGCCCGCAGCTCCTCGAACTGCTTGCCGTACTCGCCCTTGCGCCCGCGCACGATCGGCGCCATGACCATGAACCGCGTGCCGTCGTCCAGGCCCATGATCTGATCGATGATCTGCTCGGCCGACTGGGCCGCGATCGGGCGCCCGCAGTTGAAGCAGTGAGGCTTGCCGATCCGCGCCCACAGCAGGCGCAGGTAGTCGTAGATCTCCGTGACCGTCCCGACCGTGGAGCGCGGGTTGCGCGACGTCGTCTTCTGGTCGATCGAGATCGCCGGCGACAAGCCCTCGATCGAGTCCACGTCGGGCTTGTCCATCTGGCCCAGGAACTGGCGCGCGTAGGCGCTCAGCGACTCGACATAACGACGCTGCCCCTCCGCGTAGATCGTGTCGAACGCGAGCGTGGACTTGCCCGAGCCCGAGAGCCCGGTGATGACGACCAGCGCGTCACGGGGCATCGCCACCGTGACGTCCTTGAGGTTGTGCTCGCGCGCGCCGGAGACGACGATCTGGGTCTGTCGGGACACTCGATCAGTGTACGTAAGCCACGGACGGAATCGGCGAACATGCGTTCGCTACGCGGACGCGAGAACACCCGCGTCGACCAGCTTTTCCCGCAGATAGCGCAAGAAGGGCGCCACGGCCAGCTCCTGTCCCGTCACCCGGTCGAGCAGCTCGGGCGGCGAAAGCTTGCGCCCGTGGACGTGGACGTGCTCGCGCAGCCACGTGCGGAGCGGCTCGAAGTCGCCGCGCTCGAGCTGCGCGTCGATCTCCGGCAGGTCGGCGCGCAGCGTCTCCCACAGCTGCGCGGCCATCAGGTTGCCGAGCGTGTAGGTCGGGAAGTAGCCGACAAGCCCGGCGCCCCAGTGGACGTCCTGCAGCACGCCGTGGGCGTCGTCGGGGACGTCGATCCCGAGCAGCCGGTGGACGCCCTCGTTCCACGCGTGCGGCAGGTCGTCGACCGGCAGCGTCCCCTCCATCAGCGCCAGCTCGAGCTCGAAGCGCAGCACGATGTGGAGGTTGTAGGTCGTCTCGTCGGCCTCGACGCGGATCAGGCTGCGGTGGACGGCGTTGATGCCCCGGTACAGGTCGTCCACGGTCGTGCCGGCGAGCACGCCCGGGAGGCGCGCGGCGAGCCGCGGCAGCGCCCACGCGCAGAACGGGCGGCTGCGGCCGACAAGGTTCTCCCACAGCCGCGACTGGGATTCGTGCACGCCGAGGGAGACCGGCGTGCCGAGCGGGCTGCGGGCCAGGCGCGCGGGGATGCCGGCCGCGTAGAGCCCGTGGCCGAACTCGTGCAGCGAGCCGAAGTACGCGCCCGCGAAGTCGTGCAGGTCGTAGCGCGTGGTGATCCGCACGTCGCCCGTGCCGATCTGCTGGGCGAACGGGTGCGGCGCCACGTCGAGCCGCCACCCGTCAGGATCGAAGCCGACGCCCTCGAGGATGTCCATCACCGCACGGCGCTGGTCCTCGACCTCGTAGGGGCCGCCGAACGGTCCGCTCTCCGAGGGCGGCTCGTCGGTCGCGACGCCGGCCACCAGCGGCGCCAGCCCGTCCGCGAGCTCCCCGAGGAGTCGCCGCAGCTTCCCGGTGGTCATCCCCGGTTCGAAGTCGTCGAGCAGGACGTCGTAGGGATGCTCGTAGCCCTCGAAGCAGGCGACGTAGCGATGGCGCAGCTCGAGCTGGAGCGCGAGCGCGTCGCGGAAGCGCGAGAAGTCGGCGGCCGCCCGCGCCTGCTGCCACGCCGCCTGGCCGAGCGCCGCGGCACGGCTCGCCTCGGCCGCGAGGCTGGTCGGGACGCGCACCGCCTTCTCGAAGTCGCGCCGCAGCTCGCGGATCAGGCACGCGTCGTCGCCGTCCGGATCCTGTTCGGCGGCCCACGGCTCCAGCGCGTCGAGCAGCCGGCCGAGCTGCGGGTCCGTCAGCCGCTCGTGCGTGACGGCCTCCAGCGTGCCCGACTGGTCGCCGCGGGCGACTGCGCCGGCGGGCGGCATCATCGTGTTCTGGTCCCAGAACATGAGCGAGTGGATCCCGGACAGGTCCGCGAGGATGGCGGCACGCTCGCGCAGCGCCGCGAGCTCGGGCGGGACGGCGCTCACCGGCCGGCGCTCGAGTACACGTCGTCGAGCAGCGCGCGCAGGTCGGGCAGCGCGTAGTGCTCGGCCAGGAACTTCGCCGCCTCCTCGCGCGGGGTGCCCTCGAGCGCCATGTTGAGCGCCACGAGCCGCGCGCCGGCCTCGTCGTCGGAGCGCGCCCCGTCGACGGCGGGGGGCGCGGCGCCGCCCAGCGTGCCGACGTCGCGGCTGAGCTCGTCCAGCGAGCCCGCGAGCGTCTGGGCGGTGGACTTGAGCCCGGCCAGCAGGCGGTCGAGCTCAGCCTGCAGGCGATCGAGCCTGTCGATCATGCCCTTGGCGGCGTCCTCCACGCGCTCGACGTGGCCGCTCGCGTCGCGGCCGGCCTCGTCGCGCAGCTCCCGGGCGCTGGTCTCGGCCGCCTCGAGAATCGCGCGGACCTGGGTCGATGCGCCCTCGGACAGCGTGCCGGCCCGCGGCCGGTCGGCCGCGGCGCGCCCGAGCGCGTCGAACTCGTCCGCCACGCGGCGCAGGTGGGCGTCCACCGCGGTCGGCTCGTACCCACGACGCGCGGCCGGGAAGTCCTGGCGCTCGATCTCGTCGCGGTCCACCGGGCCCGAGGATACGTCACGTCGGCGCACGCAGTGCAAGACCTCACGGACACGTCCCCTCGGTGTTCCCGCGAGAAGTCGGCGTCTCTCGCCCGCGGCCACTAGGATCCCACCCGACCTGGGGGCGCGTCGGAAAGGGGCCGAGCGCCCGACGACCACGGGAGGGTCCATGACCTCATCACCACGTGCCCCCCGCACGCTGCTCGCGACCGGTTTCGCGCTGGTCGCGCTCGGGGCGGGCGCGCCGGGCGCGCTCGCGCAGGAGCTCGACTGGGAGGCCTGCGGGGACGCCGGCGCGGAGTGCGCAACGGCCACGGTGCCGCGCGACTACGCGAGGCCGACCGGCAAGACGCTCGACATCGCGGTCACGCGCGTCAAGGCGACGGATCCGGAAAAGCGGATCGGCTCGCTGTTCTTCAACTTCGGTGGCCCGGGGGCGCCAGCCGCGATCTACGTCGAGGCGTTCGGCGCCGAGCTGTTCGGGACGCTGAGCGACCGCTTCGACATCGTCGGTGTCGACCCGCGCGGCACCGGCGACAGCGAGGGCGCGATCGACTGCGAGGTCGATCAGGAGCGTGAGGGTGTCTACTCGCCGTTCACGACGCCGCTGAACCTGAACGTCAACCAGCTGGTCGCGACCGATCAGCGCTACATCCAGCGCTGCCTGCAGCGCAACGACGCGGACGTGCTGCCGTACGTCTCGACCGCCAACACGGCGCGCGACCTGGACTGGATACGCGACGCGCTGGGCGAGCGCAGGCTGAGCTACCTCGGCTTCTCCTACGGGACGTTCCTCGGCGCCACCTATGCGAGCCTGTTCCCGAACCGCTACCGGGCGCTCGTGCTCGACGGTGCGCTGGACGCGGACCGCTACATCAACAAGCCGCTGGAGAGCCTGCGCGAGCAGACCTCCGGCTTCGAGCGGGCGCTCGGGCGCTTCCTGGCCGCCTGCGAGGGTGACCAGGTCGCGTGCAGCGGCTTCGGCGGCGCCGATCCGTGGACCGCGTTCGACGAGCTGATCGAGCAGGCCGATCGCCAGCCGCTGCCGACGGCCCAGGGCCGGCCGCTGGACGGCGACGACATCCGCGCCGGCTCCGCCCAGGCGGTCTACTCGAAGGCCAGCTGGGGCGAGCTCGGGCAGGCGCTCGCGCAGGCCGCGGACGGTGACGGCACGCTGATGCGCGACATCACCGACGGCTTCTACGGACGCAACGAGGACGGCAGCTATGACCAGCTGCTCGATCGCTACTACGCGATCGGCGCGCTCGAGCAGCGCTATCCGAAGCGGCTGGACGCCTACCTCGAAGCGGGCGACCACTCGTGGGGCCTGTTCGATCACGCGTTCTGGAATCACGGCTACACCGAGCTGGCCTGGGGCCTGTGGCCGGTGAACCCGCGCGGCGTCTTCCGCGGCCCGTTCAAGGCGGCCCGCAACGGGCCGACGGCGCTCGTGGTCGCCACCACCTACGACCCGGCGACGCCGTACCGCGGCTCGGTCCGCCTGGCGCGCGATCTCGGAAACGCGCGGCTGCTGACGATGCGCGGCGACGGCCACACCGCGTACGGCGGGAACTCGCCGTGCATCGACGCCGCGGTGGAGGGCTACCTCGAGAACGGCGTTGTCCCCGCCGACGGCACCACCTGCGTCCAGGACGTGCCGTTCACCCCTCCGGAGCCCGAGGCGCGCAGCTTGGCGCCGCGGGACAACGAGCTGCGAGTGCTTCGGCCGCACATGCGGCCGCTGCGGCTCGGCTGATCGCTTGCTCGGCCCCGGGGCGGCTTCGGCCGTCCCCGGGGCCGGGCAGCCGCGCTCGACCGCATGACACAGGCAACCGAACTGGCCGACGCGGCCGGCGGCCGTTCACGCCCGCGGGCGCGCGAGGAACGCCTCGTAGTACGGCGCGACGCGCGCCGCCTGCGTCTGCTGGAGCATCACCTCGGAGACCAGCAGCGCGTACGGGTCGCGCGTCGACCGCCACGGCAGCGGCCGCGCGACGCCC
>JBPCNM010000282.1:0-5995 GCA_051001255.1 Solirubrobacteraceae bacterium | reverse complement strand
CGCCCGAACTGGTCGAGCAGCTTGGAGGACTTCTTGCCCTCTCCGGGCTGGCCGGCGGCTCCGGCACCCGCGGCCGCCGCGCCCTGGCCGGAGCCCTGGCGGCGCCCGCCCGGCCCTGACAGCATGCGGATGACCTCGTTGCGGATCTTCTCGGAGTCGGCGTCGAAGTCCAGGAGGATGCGCGCGGCCACGCCCTCGTTCTCGCGCACCAGGCCGAGCAGGATGTGCTCGGTGCCGATGTAGTTGTGCCCGAGCGAGAGTGCCTCGCGCAGGGCCAGCTCGAGCACCTTCTTGGCGCGCGGCGTGAACGGGATCTGGCCGGAGGTGACCTCTTCACCGGAGCCGACGATGCGCACGACCTGCGCGCGCACGCGCTCCACGGTGATGTCGAGGCTCTCGAGGACGCGGGCCGCAAGGCCCTCCTCCTCGCGCAGCAGGCCGAGCAGGATGTGCTCGGTGCCGATGTAGTTGTGCTTCAGCGTCCGCGCTTCCTCCTGGGCGAGGACGACCACCTGACGGGCTCGCTCTGTGAATCGCTCGAACATGGTGGGCGGGTGCTTCCTTCCTGCTAAGTGTCTGCCCTAGCGCTCGGTCTAGTCGATGTTCTCTGGACGGGTTGGAGGGCTGGAATCCGGTGCGAACCGGAAGACGAAAATACCCCGCCCTCGCATACACCTATTCGGCACGAACGCCGGGTCGGATGAGCGAAGTCGGGGTCGGCTGACGGCCATGGGGCAGTCTACCAAGGGTCCAGGGTCGAAAACGGAGTCAGCGCATCGCGGGGAAGAGCACGACTTCGCGGATGGTCGACTGGCCCGTCATCAGCATCACCAGCCGGTCGATCCCGACGCCGATCCCGCCCGTCGGGGGCATGCCGTGCTCGAGCGCCTGCAGGAACGCCTCGTCGAACGGCTGCGCCTCCTCGTCCCCGGCCGCGGCGTAGCGCCGCTGCTCCTCGAAGCGCGCGCGCTGGTCGTCCGGGTCGTTGAGCTCGGTGAACGCGTTGGCGATCTCCATCCCCGACGCGAACGCCTCCCAGCGCTCGGTCAGCCCGACCTTGGCGCGATGGCGCTTGGCGAACGGCGACAGCTCGACCGGATAGTCGAGCAGGAACGTCGGCTGCACCAGGTCCGGCTCGACGTAGGAGGAGAGCAGATGGTCGACGAGCTGGGCCCAGGACTCTTCCGCCTCCGGGACGTCGAGTCCCTGTTCTCGCATGGCCGCGCGCAGCGACTCGAGCTCGCGCTCGGCGAGGATGTCGACCTTGGAGCGCGCGCCGATCGCGCCGGCGAGCGTCTCGCGCCGCCAGGGGGCCGAGAAGTCCAGCTCGCCCGCGTATCCGGCGGCCTGCGCCACGTGGGCCACGAGCGCCTCGCAGCGGCGCGCGACGTCCTCGTAGTCGGCGTAGGCCTCGTACCACTCGAGCACCGTGAACTCGGGGTTGTGCTTGAACGAAACGCCCTCGTTGCGGAAGTTCTTGCCGATCTCGTAGACGCGCTCCAGGCCGCCCACGATCAGGCGCTTGAGGTAGAGCTCGGTGGCGATGCGCAGGTAGAGGTCGCGGTCGAGCTGGTTGTGGTGCGTCACGAACGGGCGCGCCAGCGCGCCGCCGTAGAGCGGCTGCAGCGTCGGCGTCTCGACCTCGACGAAGCCCGCGTCGTCGAGGAAGCGCCGCACCGCCGCGATCGCCTTGGCGCGGGTGATGAAGACGTCGCGCGTCTCCTCGCTCGCCATCAGGTCGAGCTCGCGCCGGCGGTGGCGCGTCTCCACGTCGGCCAGCCCGTGGTGCTTGTCGGGCGGCGGCCGCAGGGACTTGGCGAGCAGCGTGAAGCCGTCGAGCGCGATCGAGAGCTCGCCGCGACGGGTGCGGAACACGGTGCCGTCGGCGCCGATCAGGTCGCCGAGGTCGAGGTTGAGCAGCTGCGCCATCGCGTCGGCGCCGAGCACGTCCACGCGCGCGTGCAGCTGGATCCGCCCCGAGCGGTCGACCAGATCCAGGAACGCGGCCCTGCCCTGGCCGCGGCGCGCGGCCAGCCGGCCCGCGACCCGCGCCCGGACGTCGGTCTCCTCGCCGTCGGGCAGGCCGGCGTGCGGCGCCTTGACCTCCGCGATCGGCTGGACGCCCGCGAACGCGTGCGGGAACGGGTCGATGCCGGCTGCGCGCAGCTCCGCGAGCTTGCGCCGCCGATCGATCAGGACCTGAGAGCGCTCCTCGCCGCTGTGCTCGGGGTTCGTCATCGCCGAGCCGGGCTCACCGCTCGGCAGCCATTCGGCTACGCGACGCTGATCTTGGAGATGGTGAGCTTACGCTCGCCCTTGGGCGTGGGCACGGCCACCGTGTCGCCCTTCTTGGTCCCGATCAGCGCCTTGCCGACGGGCGACTCGTTCGACAGCCGGCCGTTCATCGGGTCGGCCTCGGTCGACCCGACGATGGCGTAGGAGAACCCCTTGCCGTTCTCGTCCTTCCCGGCCACGAGCGAGCCGACGCGCACGACGTTGGTGTCGAGCTCGGACGCGTCGATCACCTGGGCCGAGCGGAGCTTGTCCTCGAGCTGCGCGATGCGCGACTCGAGCATCGCCTGCTCGTTCTTGGCGTCGTCGTACTCGGAGTTCTCGGAGATGTCGCCGAACTCCCGCGCCTCCTTGATCCGCTCTGCGACCTCGCGACGACGCGTGACTGAGAGGTGCTCGATCTCCTGCTTGAGCTTCTCGAGTCCCTCGGGGGTGAGGATGACGTCCTTCTGCATGCGTCGTCCTTGGGAAGTCGGGTCCTGGAATACGACAGCCCGCGCCAAGGCGGGCCGAACGGCGCCGCATGCTAGCAGGGGCTCTACGCCGCCAGAAGCGGGCGCAGGCCGCCGATCACGGCACGCTGCTCGGCGATCGAGTCGGCCCGCTGGAGCGCCGCCTGGAGCGTCCTGCCCTCCCCCAGGCGCTCGACGTACCACGGATGGAACTTGCGCAGGTAGCGCGCCGCCCGCTCGGGCCCGAGGTGCTCCACCGCGCGGTCGATCACCCAGTGCCACTCGTCGAGCACCTCGTCGCGCGTCGGCTCGCAGGTGCGCGCGCCGAGCAGGAGCGCGAACAGCCACGGGTTGCCCAGGGCGCCGCGCGCCAGCATCACCGCGGCGCAGCCGGTGGATTCGAACACGGCGCGGATGTGCTCGGCGCCCTGCATCCCGCCCGACACGATCACGGGCACCGGCAGCTCGGCGACGAGGCGCGTCGCCAGGTCGTAGTCCGGCGTGCCCTTGTGGCGCACCGCGGCTGAACGCGGGTGGAAGGTCAGCCCGGCGACACCGGCGTCCCCCACGAGGCGGCGCGCCAGCTCGAAGCCCTCGATCCCGCCGGGCTTGACCGCCGCACGCAGCTTGACGGTCACCGGCAGGCCGGAGCCCTCGCGCGCGGCGCGCGCCACCGCTACGGCCGTGTCGGGGTCCTCGATCAGCGCGGCGCCCGCGCCGGTCTTCATCACCTTGGGCACCGGGCAGCCCATGTTGAGGTCGATCAGGTCCGCGCCGCGGGCGGCGGCGACCGCGGCGGCCGAGCGCATCACGTCGGGGTCCTGGCCGAACAGCTGGATGGCGACCGGCCCACCCACCCGCTCGCGCGGATCGACGATCAACAGCTCGTCGAGCGTCTTGCGGTTGCCGTGGTGGATCGCGTGGCTGGAGATCATCTCGCTCACGGCAAGGCCGGCGCCGTAGCGCTTGGCCTGCAGGCGCACGAACCAGTTGCCGATGCCGGCCAGCGGCGCGAGCACGACGCGGTTGGGAACCGTGATCCCGCCGAGCTCCCACGGTTCGAGCAGCGAACGCATGCCTTCAGGTTAGTTGCGCTCGTGGATCAGCCGCAGGCCGGTGAGCGTCAGCATCTGGTCGACGTCGTCGATCAGCGCGCAGAACGGGACGATCGCGCGGGCGAGGCCCCCGGTGGCGATTGCCGCGGTGTCGTCGCCCAGCTCCTCGCGCAGCCGGCCGAGCATGCCGTCGACCTGGGACGCGAAGCCGTAGATGACGCCGGAGCGGATCGCCTCGACGGTCGACTTGCCGATCAGCGCGCGCGGCGGGGTCAGGTCGATCTTCGGGATCGCGGCGGCGCGGCTGGTCAGCGCGTCCATCGAGATCTCGACCCCCGGCGCGATGATCCCGCCGATGTACTCGCCGGCGGCGCCCACGCAGTCGTAGGTGATCGCCGTGCCGAAGTCGACGATCACGCACGGCCCGCCGACGCGCTCATAGGCGGCCACCGCGTTGACGAGCCGGTCGGCGCCCACCTCGCGCGGGTTGTCCATCCGGATCGGCATGCCGGTCTTCACGCCCGGGCCGACGACCGGCATCTCGTGCCCCAGGTAGCGTCCGGCCATCGCCGTCCACTCGGGCCGCAGCTGCGGCACGGTCGCGGAGAGGATCGACGCGTCGAGCTCGCCGAACCCGAGGTCGCGCAGCGCCAGCAGGCTGCGCAGCCGGGCGCCCAGCTCGTCCGCGGTGGAATCGCGCACGGTCGCGAAGCGCCAGTCGTGGACCAGCTCCTCGCCCCGGAAGACGCCCAGGTGGGTCTGCGTGTTGCCGACATCGACGACGAGAAGCACGAGGCGGGATTATGCTCGGCGCACCATGACCACCGTGCTGTACGCGATCCCCGCCTCGCATCCCTGTGCCGCCGTCGAGCGCGCGCTCCAGCTCAAGCGCGTCGCCTACCGGCGCGTCGAACTGATCCCCGTGGCGCACAAGCTGCCCCAGCGGCTGCGCTTCGGCGCGAGCTCCGTGCCGGGCCTGACGTTCGCCGACGGCGCGCGCGTCAGCGGCTCGCGGGCGATCCTGCGCGCGCTGGAGGAGCGGGTGCCCGAGCCCGCGCTCCTGCCCGCCCGCGGCGACGGCGCGCGCGTCGAACGCGCCGAGGAATGGGGCGACCAGCTCCTCCAGCCGCTCGTCCGGCGCGTCCTGTGGGCGGCGCTGCGGCGCGCGCCCGGGGCGATCGAGAGCTACACGGCGGGGGCGAAGCTCCCCGTGCCGCGGCCGCTGGCGCGGCTCAGCGCGCCGCTGGTGGCGTGGATGGCGAGTGCCGCCAACGGCGCCACCGACCGCGAGGTGCGCGCGGACCTCGTCGCGCTTCCCACCCACGTCGCGCGGGTCGACGGCTGGATCGCCGACGGCACGATCGGCGGTGACGCGCCCAACGTCGCGGACCTGCAGATCGGCTCCGCCCTGGCCCTGGCGCTCACGGTGGGCGACGTGCGCCCGGCGCTCGCGAACCACCCGGCCGCCGAGCTGGCCAGCCGGTGGTTCCCCGACTACCCGGGCGCGACGCCCGCGGGCGTCCTGCCCGCCGGCTGGGTGCGGTCGGGCTGAGGCCGCTCGACGCTACCGGCGCCGTGGCGGCTTCGCGCGCTGCACCGTCACCGGCACCGTCGAGACGCGCGTGAGTCCCTGGCCGTCGCGAGCCGCCGCGAAGAGCGTCATGCGGATCCTGCGGCGCTTGCGCACCGCCTGGCGCGCCGCGCGGCTCAGGCGCACACGCAGGCGGCGTGTGGTGCCGGGACGGACGGTCGCGCGCGCCAGGCCGACGCGTCGCGCCCTCTCGCCCTTGCGCAGCGCACCCGTGAGGGTGAGCACGCCCGCGCAGGAGCCGACGGTCCCGTCCACGCACGCGAGTCGCACCGCGATGCGCCCCCTGCGGTCGACCCGCGCCGACCCCGTGAGCACCCGGAGACCGGCGAACGGCTTCAGCGCCGGACCGCCGGGCCCTCCGCCCGGCGGCAGCGACGGCACGCCCGGGGCCGCGACGGTCAGCGCGAGGTTGTCGAAGTAGGCGTCGTCGTAACCGCCCGTGACGCGGGTGGCGCGCAGCGCGACGGCGATCGCGCGCGTCAGCGGCGGCACCGCGTCGCTGCGCGCACGGGGCAGCAGCGTCGTCGCGTTGGCGCGCTCGGCCGCGGCGGGCGCCACGAGCGTGACCGTGCCGAGCGGCTGGCCGGCCGGATCCAGGAACGTGG
>JBPCNM010000281.1:0-8872 GCA_051001255.1 Solirubrobacteraceae bacterium | reverse complement strand
GGCGTGGCTCGTGCAGCGCGACCGCGCTCGCGCGCTCGCCGGCGCGCTCGACGCTCGCGGGCTGCTCGACTACGCCGAGCCGAACCGGATCAGCCATCGCACGCAGGCGCCCGCGCCCGACCCGCTCTCGCCCTACGCGGGCTGGCGCGACTTCGTGGTCGGCGACCAGGTGCCGCCGCCCGTCACGCCCGCGAGCCCGCTGATCGCGGTCCTCGACACCCAGATCGACGTCACCCATCCGGAGATCGCGGGCTCGAACATCACGACCGCCGGCGGGGCGGCCGTCTCGGACTTCCATGGCACCGCGACCGCCACGGTGGCCGCGGCTCCGGCGAACGGCGTCGGCACGCTGGGCGTCTGGCCCGGCGCCCGCGCGCTCAACATCGCGCTGCCCGACGGGCAGCGGATCACGTGCGCCGACTCGTCGCGCGCGATCGCGGGCGCCCTCCGGGTGCGCGCCGCGGTGATCAACATGAGCTACGGCTCACCCGCCAAGTGCGTCGCCGAGGAGCAGCAGATCCAGCGCGCGATCCGCGCGGGGGCGGTGCCGGTGGCCGCGTCGGGCAACGAGCTGGAGCAGGGCAACCCGCTCGAGTTCCCCGCGAGCCTGGCGCACGTGGTGACCGTCGGGGCGATCGGCCCCGACGACAAGCCGACGCGCTTCTCCAACGAGAGCGCGTCGGTCGACCTCGCCGCGCCCGGGATCCAGATCCTCACCGGCGTGCCGGCGGCGTTCGACCCGGACGGAAACCGCGACGGCTTCGCGTTCGTGGCCGGCACGTCGTTCTCGGCCCCGATGGTCGCCGCCGCGGTCGCATGGGTGCGCGCCGCGCGGCCCGAGCTCACGCCGGGCCAGGTGGCGCAGGTCATCCGCCTCGGCGCGCGCGACGTCGGCGCGCCGGGCTACGAGCCCGCGACCGGCTTCGGCGTGCTCAGCCTCGCGGGCGCGCTCTCGTTCGCCGCGCCCGCGGACGACCCGCTGGAGCCCAACGACGACATCCGCTACGTCAGCGGCCGCGCGTTCAAGCGGGCCGCTGCGCCGATCTTCGACGGCAGGGCGAGCTCGATCGCCGCGACGACGGACGCCGCGGAGGACCCGATCGACCTCTACCGGGTCAAGATCAGGGCCCGCCGCAAGGTCCGCCTCGCGCTCGTCCCGAGCGTCGGCGACCCCGACCTCTTCGTGTTCTCGAGCGCGGCGCGCAGCGTGCGCAAGACCCGTCACATCCGCAGCTCGTCGCGCAGCGGCACGAAGACCGAGCGGATCACGATCCGCAACCGCGGTCGCACGACCAAGACGGTCTACGCCGCCGTCGGCTTCAGCCGCTTCAAGAAGCACAAGCTGCTCAACGCGACCTACGCGCTCAACGCGCGCTGAGCCTCACGCCGCCCGCGTCAGGTGCGGGCGACGGGCTCGTGATGCATCCACTGCTCCTGGGCCAGGTCGCCGCTGCCCTCCAGCGCGGACGGCGTCGGGACGTGCGGGTTGTCGCGCAGGTACCACTCGGCGTCCAGGGCGGCCTGGCAGCCGGATCCGGCCGCGGTGACGGCTTGGCGGTAGGTGTGGTCGACGACGTCGCCTGCGGCGAAGATCCCGGGGACGTTGGTCCGCGTCGAGCGGCCCTCGACGGCGACGTAGCCGTCGGCGTCGGTGTCGATGATCCCGTGCACGATCTCGGACTGCGGCTCGTGCCCGACCGCGACGAACGCCCCGGCCATCGGCAGCTCGCGCTCCTCCCCGGTCTCGGAGTGGCGCAACCGCGCCGAGCCGAGCAAGCCGCGCTCGCCGGGCAGGAACTCCTCGACGACGTAGGGCGTCATGAGCTCGATGTTCTCGGTGGCCCTGGCGCGGTCGAACATGATCTGGGACGCGCGGAACTCGTCGCGCCGGTGCACGATCGACACCTTCGAGGAGAACTTGGCCAGGAAGATCGCCTCCTCCATCGCGGAGTCGCCGCCGCCCACGATGATCGTCTCCTTGTCCTTGTAGAAGGCCGCGTCGCAGGTCGCGCAGTAGGAGACGCCCTTGCCGTTGGCCAGCTCGTCCTCGCCCGGGACGCCCAGCTTCTTGTGCTCGGCGCCCATCGAGAGGATCACGGTGCGCGCCTCGTGGCGCTCGTCGCCGACCCAGACCGTGTGCAGGCCGCCCTCCTCGGTCGCGGGCTCGAGACGCGTCGCGTTGTCGGTCTCGAAGCGCGCGCCGAAGCGCTCGGCCTGGTCGCGCATGATCTGCATGAGCTCCGGGCCCATGATGCCGTCGCGGAAGCCGGGGTAGTTCTCCACCTCGGTCGTCTGCTGGAGCAGGCCGCCCCACAGGAAGCCCTCGATGACCAGCGGCGAGAGGTTCGCGCGCGCGGTGTACAGCGCAGCCGTATAGCCGGCCGGGCCGCTGCCGATGATGATGACCTGCCTGTGCCCGAGGACGAAGTCCTCTGGGTGCTCGACGTCTGCCATATGGTTTCTCCGTACCCGTTTCCCGGTCACTTCACTTTGTATAGTGTAGCCGCGGACCGAGCGTCAGGCCGCCGCACCGGCCGCCCGGTCCTGCTTCCAGTGCTCCACGGTGCGCCGCAGGCGGAAGTACGCGACGACGCCTGGCAGCAGCGGCAGCCAGAACGTGAACGCGCGATAGACGAGCACCGCCACCAGCGCGAGGCTGCCGTTGACGCCGAACGCGGCGTAGGCGCCGATCATGCCGCCCTCCACGCCGCCGACGCCGCCGGGCATCGGCAGCAGGTTGCCGAGCATGCCCAGGAAGAAGGCGAGGATGAGCACGGCGACCGGGGGCGCATCGCCGAATGCGTGGAACGCCGCCCACAGCACCGCGATCTGGAACGCCCAGAAGAGGACGGCGCCCGCCAGCGCGGGGTCGCGCGAGCGCAGGTGTTCCAGCGCGTCGCGGATGCCGGCCG
Organism: Solirubrobacteraceae bacterium; assembly: GCA_051001255.1. GTDB lineage: Bacteria > Actinomycetota > Thermoleophilia > Solirubrobacterales > Solirubrobacteraceae > DASQMT01. The sequence goes on along the minus strand of JBPCNM010000281.1, from coordinate 5,960 downwards.
AGGTGGCCGCTGGGACGGCGGCGAGCTTCTGGGCGACGCCGGCGAGCCGGCCCTCGCGCGCGGCGAGCGGTGCCAAGCGGCGCTGCAGGTCGGTGGGAACGAACGCGATCGCCAGCGCGCCGCCCAGCAGCGCGACCCCCGCGACGGCGGGCACGAAGGTCAGCGAGAACGGGTCCTGGCCCTTGAAGAGGCCCCAGTGCAGGCCGAAGCCGCAGACGATCACCCCGCATGTGTAGGGCAGGTAGGTGAGCACGAGGAACGAGATCGTCTTGTCGGCCACCGTGCGCTTGCGCATGCCCGAGCGCCGCAGCGCCCAGGCGGTCAGCACCAGCCCGCCGGCGCCGCCGGCCGCGAACAGGCGCGAGGCGGCCAGGCCCGCCATCGTGATCTGGTAGCTGGCGGCCCAGCCGATCCGCGACCCGGCGCGCAGGAACACGCCGCGAAACATGGCGACGTAGCCCGCGAACATGCCGAAGGTCAGCAGCAGGGCGGCGATGATCCACTCGGGGCGCCCGTCGTCGATCTGCTTCCACGTGTCCTCGAGCCCGGCGAGCTGCGGCAACAGGAGGTACAGCGCCGCCACCGCGGCCAGCAGGAAGCCCCCCAGCACGACGAGGTTGCGCCGCGTGATCGTGAGCGCCGGCTGTTCCTCGTGGTCGTCGTCCTCCGGCGGCTCCGGATCGACCTGCTTGACCGGAGCCGCGTCGGTCATGCCCGCGCCCGTGACTCCAGCGCCTGCACCCCCGCGGACGCGCGGGAGAGCAGCGGCGCCGCGGACGGCGTGGCGCGCCGGATGCCCTCGGCCAGCGCGAGGCCGGCCGCCAGGTCGACGACGTAGTGCTCGCCGAGGTACACGAGAGCGACGCCGAGCGTGCCGGCGTAGGCCCACCCGATCGAACCGGCGACGGGGCCCGTCTCTGCCAGTAGGTGGGCGGCCATGACTGAGGTGGCGAAGTGGAGCGACGGCATGGCGGCCAGGGGATTGCCTCCCAGGAAACCGTACAGGGGCCCCCAGCCGGATCCCCAGAACTCCTCGCCGTACTCGACCATCATGCGGCGCAGCTCGGGGGTCAGGCCGTCGTGCATGAGCCCTTCGGCGGCGGCGTACCACGGCGGCGCGGTCGGGATCGCCCAGTAGCCGATCAGCCCGAGGTCGAACGTCGCGTACACGTGCGCCGCGCCGCGCGGGAACCGCTCGGGGTGGCGGAGCAGCAGGTACGCGACCGTGCCGTGGGGGAACAGGAACCACAGCCAGTGCGACCACACGAGGGCCTTCTCCCAGGTGCGGAAGCGCCCGGGGCGCCCGAGCGCCCGCTGCAGCCGCAGCGTCGGCGTGGTCCCGAGACCGAGGAAGCGGTCGGCGCGCACGGGATAGGCCACGCGAACTCGGCGCTCCAGCGCCTCCGGGTCGTCGTTGGGCATCTGGTAGGTGGCCACGTAGGCCCACATCTGCAGCACGCACGGGGCGACATCGCGCGCACGCGTGCGCGGGAGCAGGACGCAGAGCGCGAACGGGGTGGCCGCCGCAGTCGCGCTGACGACGGGCGGAGGGAGCGGCGCGCGGCGGCGCACGAGTGGCGCCGCCAGGCCGGCGGCGAGCACCGTGACGGCGGCCGCACGGATGGCGGTCGAGAGGCTCACGGCGGCGATCGTAACGTCGCGATCCGCTGCCGCCGCCATGCCCCTGTCGGCGACCCGAGCCGCCGCGCGCACCAGCGCGCGGTGAGCGCTTCGAGCAGCGCGTCGGTGCCACCGGCATAGGATGCGGCTCATGGCCGCCACCCTGCCCGAGCTCGAGACCGTCACCCTGCGCCGCGGCGCGTCCAACGGCGCCGAGCTGCGCATCGAGCTCAACCGCCCCGAGCGCATGAACGCGTGGGACAAGCAGCTCGGGATCGACCTGCTGGCCGCCGTCGAGCTGGCCGCGGGCGACGACGGCGTCCGGGCGGTGACCATCACCGGCGCCGGCCGCGCGTTCTCGTCGGGCGCCGACCTGCGCTCCGGCTTCGACCTCACGCCCGCGGGCCGCCCCGACGTGGGCGCCGCGCTGCGGGAGCGCTACCACCCGATCATCACCGGCGTGCGGCGGATGCCCAAGCCGGTGCTGGCCGCCGTGAACGGCCCGGCCGCCGGCATCGGCTGCTCGCTCGCGCTGGCCTGCGACCTCGTGCTGGCGACGGAGTCCGCCTACCTGCTGCTCGCGTTCGTGAACATCGGGCTGGTCCCCGACGGGGGGTTGTCGGTGTTCGTTCCCGCCCGCGCGGGCGCGGGGCGCGCGGCCGAGATGGCGCTGCTGGGCGAGCGCGTCCCGGCGGCGCGCGCGAGCGCATGGGGGCTGGTCGACCGGCTCGTGTCCGACGACTCCTTCGGGGCCGAGGTCGACGCGCTCGCCGAGCGCCTCGCGACGGGCCCCACCCGCGCGTACGCGGCGGCCAAGGTCCAGCTCAACGCGCGGGCCTACGCCGGCCTGGACGAGCAACTCGAGCTGGAGGCGTCGCTGCAGGAGGAGATGGCCGGGTCGGCGGACTTCGACGAGGGCGTCTCGGCCTTCGTCGAGAAGCGCCCGCCACGGTTCGCAGGCAACTGAGCTCTCCCGCCCGGACAGTCAATACACTGCGCTCCCCGATGGACCGGTCCCGCCCGACGACCCTCCTGCGGCGCGCGCTCGCGCCCGCTCTGCTGGCCCTTTTGATCACCGCGGTCCCGGCTTCCGCCGGCCTGATCCTGCCCGAGGCCGGGCCGACCGAGAACGCGCAGGACACGCAGACGCTGTACTCGATCGTCCTGGTCCTCGCCGTCATCGTGTTCGTCGGCGTCGAGGGCGTGCTCATCTACTGCATGTTCAAGTACCGCGCCCGCAAGGGCCGCGTCGCCGCACAGATCCACGGCAACACGCGCCTGGAGATCGGCTGGACGGTCGGCGCCGCGGTGATCCTCGTCTTCCTCACGGTCGCGACGTTCGTGATGCTGCCTGGGATCAAGAACCCGGCGGCCTCCGACATCGACATGAACGGCAACCCGGTCGCCTCCAACGCGGCGTTCGCCTCTACCGACCAGGACGCGCCGCCGAGGGGCGAGGCGATGAACGTCAAGGTCGACGGCCAACAGTACGTGTGGCAGTACACGTACCCGAGGATCGACGACAAGAAGGTCTTCTCCTACACCGACATGTACGTCCCGGTCGGCATGACGGTCACCCTGGACATCGGTTCCAACGACGTGCAGCACTCGTGGTGGATCCCCGAGCTGGGCGGCAAGATGGACGCGCTCCCCGGCTACACGAACAAGACCTGGTTCAAGGTGACCGAGCCGGGCGAGTGGCGCGGCCAGTGCGCCGAGCTGTGCGGGCGCAACCACGCCAACATGTACGCGCGCGTCATCGGGCTGCCGTTCGATGAGTGGAAGGCGTGGTACGACGAGCAGGCCGCTGAGATCCAGAGCGCCGAGGAGGCCGCGGCGCGGGGTCGTGAGGAGCTCGAGCAGGCCGAGGGCGAGGAGGCCACCCAGGGCACCGGCTCGGGGCAGGGCACCAACTCCGGCGACGGCGAGTAGGAAGAAGAAGCTCATGGCCTCAGTCGACTACGCGGCCCGCCGGGCGCCCCGCCCGCAGATCATCACCGGCGCCGTGCGCCCGCAGCCGACCGGCTGGACGTCGTGGATCACTACCACCGACCACAAGCGGATCGGCATCCTCTACCTCTGGACGGTCGCGGTCTTCTTCGTGCTGGGCGGCGTCGAGGCGCTGCTGATCCGCGTGCAGCTCGGCGCGCCGGAGAACACGCTGCTCTCGCCCGAGCGCTACAACCAGCTCTTCACCATGCACGGCACGACGATGATCTTCCTCGTCGTCGTCCCGGTGTGGGCCGGTCTGGCGAACTTCCTGCTGCCGCTGATGATCGGCGCGCGCGACGTCGCCTTCCCGCGCCTGAACGCGTGGTCGTACTGGATGTTCCTGTTCGGCGGGCTGGCGCTGTACGCCTCGTTCTTCTGGACGCCCCCGGAGGCCGGCTGGTTCTCCTACGTGCCGCTCTCCACCAAGGAGTACTCGCCCAGCGGCGGCCAGGACGCGTGGATCTTCATGGCGCACCTCACCGGCCTGTCGTCGCTGATGGGCGCGGTCAACTTCATCGCGACGATCCACAACATGCGCGCGCCCGGCATGGGCTGGGGCCGCCTGCCGCTGTTCATCTGGACGATCCTCATCTACTCCTACCTGATCGTCCTGGCGATCTCGTCGCTGGCCGCGACGGTCACGATGCTGCTGACCGACCGGCACTTCGGGACCAACTTCTTCGATCCGACGCAGGGCGGATCGGCGCTGCTGTGGCAGCACATGTTCTGGTTCTTCGGGCATCCCGAGGTCTACATCTTCGTGCTGCCCGCGTTCGGGGTCTTCTCCGAGGTGATCCCGGTCTTCGCGCGCAAGCCGATCTTCGGCTACAAGGCGATCGCGGCGGCCACCGCCGGGATCGCGTTCCTCGGGATGCTGGTGTGGGCGCACCACATGTTCTCGACGCCGAGCGCCACGGTCGTGCTCGCGTTCTTCATGCTCTCGAGCTTCGTCATCGCGGTGCCGACCGGCGTGAAGATCTTCAACTGGCTCGCGACGCTGTGGCGCGGGACGATCGAGTTCCGGGTGGCGCTGCTGTACGCGGTCGGCGGCATCGGGACGTTCGTCATCGGTGGCATCACGGGCATCTTCCTCGCCGTGTTCCCGGTCGACTGGCAGCTGACCGACACCTACTTCGTCGTCGCGCACATGCACTACGTCGCGTTCGGCGGCAGCGCGTTCGCGATGTTCTCCGCGCTCTACTTCTGGTTTCCCAAGCTGACCGGCCGGATGCTGTCGGAGAGCATGGGCAAGGTGTCGTTCTGGCTGGTGCTGGTCGGCTTCCACACGACGTTCCTCGTGCAGCACTCCGCGGGCCTGAGCGGCATGCCGCGGCGCATCTTCGAGTACGAGTCCGATGCGGGCTGGCATGTCTACAACCTGATCTCCACGGTCGGCGCGTTCATCATCGCCCTCGGCGTGCTGATCACGATCGTCAACGTCGCGCGCTCGCTGAAGGTCGGCGCCGTCGCCGGGCCGGACCCGTGGAAGGCCAACACGCTGGAGTGGTTCACCCTCTCGCCGCCGCCCGAGCACAACTTCGACGTCGTGCCGCGCGTGCGCTCGGTCGAGCCGATGAAGGACTACCGGCGCCAGGTCGAGGAGAGCACGGGCGCCCAGCAGCGCTTCGAGACCGGCCGCCCGATGGCCCACGTGTGACGATCGTGGAAGCGTCTCGCATCCATGCCGCCTCCCCCGCCGCGCTCGCGGCCGGCGGCGTCCGGCAGCTCGTCGGCGACTACGTCACGCTGACCAAGCCGAAGGTGCAGTCGCTGCTGCTGCTGACGACGGTCACGACGATGTACGTGGCCGGGGATCCTTCGCTGGCGCTCGTGTTGTGGACCGTCCTGGGCGGGTCGCTGGCGGCCGGCGGCGCCGGCGCCGTCAACCACTGGTACGACCGCGACATCGACGCCCAGATGGCCCGCACGGCCACGCGGCCGGTGCCGGCCGGGCGGATCTCGCCGCGTGCGGCGCTGACGTTCGGGATCGCGCTCGCGGTGCTGTCGTTCGTGGAGCTCTCGCTCGCCGTCAACGTGCTGAGCGCCGTGCTGGCGCTGACCGGCTTCCTCGGCTACGTCTTCGTCTACACGCTGTGGCTGAAGCGCAGGACGCCGCAGAACATCGTCATCGGCGGCGCCGCCGGCGCCGTGCCGCCGCTGGTGGCATGGGCGGCGGTGACCGGCCGGGTCGAGCTGACGGCGCTGTATCTGTTCGCGATCGTCTTCTACTGGACGCCGCCGCACTTCTGGGCGCTCTCGCTGCTGATGAAGGACGAGTACGCGCGCGTGGGCGTGCCGATGATGCCGGTCGTGCGCGGCGAGAACGAGACGCGCCAGCTGATCGTCCT
>JBPCNM010000280.1:0-7035 GCA_051001255.1 Solirubrobacteraceae bacterium | reverse complement strand
AGCTAGCGCGTCGTCTTGGTGGCGATCGGTGGAAAGAAATCGCTCCGCCCGCCCGGTGTGCCGCCCGAAGCGAGTGCTCGCAATCTAATCCTGGATGTGTAGTATCCGGGATATGAAGACACCAGATAACCATGGAGACCGATCCTCGGTCGTGCGAGCGACGGACGCCGAGCTGCTGGCGGGCGGATCGATCGGGCTGCTCGCCCAGACGACCAGCGTGGCGACCAACCATGCCGTGCTGCGAGCCGGCTCGCCCGGAGTTCCGCCGCACTTCCATGCCCAGTCCAGCGAGGTCTTTCTGGTGCTCGCAGGAGTTCTCGAGGCGCTCGTCGGCGAGGAGATCGTGACGCTGACCGACGGGGACGTGCTGGTCGTCGAACCGTCGACCGTCCACGCTCTCGCGCCCGCTCGGGGCACCGACGTAGAGATGTTCGTCGTGACCACGCCACCGGCAGATCGCTTTGCCTACTACCGCCTGCTGGACCGCATCCAGCGCGGCGACGCCGGCCCCGAGGAGCTCACCGTGTCGCAGGAGCGCTTCGACAGCTACTTCGTCGACAGCCCGACCTGGAGCACTCGTCCTCACGCGGAGCAGAACGCATGACCGCCCGAGGCGAGGACCGCCCCGGGCGGGGTCGTCGACGCACAGCTGCGGCACGCTGGCTCTACGTCGCGATGCTCAGCGCGCCACTGATCGCCCTCGTCACGACGCGCCTCGCTCAGCACCGCCGGCCGCCAGTCGCCGCAACGGCCACACCGTCGAAGGTTCCCGCGTAGGGTCTGGCCGTGCACGCCCCCAACCCAAGATCCCCAAGCGCCCTCTTGCCGTCGATCGGAGGCTCGGCATGCGCATGAGCGAGGGCGTCGAATGGGCGCTTCACAGCTGCCTGCTCATGGCATGGCAGGGCGACGACCCGGTATCGACAGCCAAGATCGCCGCCGCCTTTGACCTGCCGTCCTCCTATCTCAACAAGCAGCTGCAAGCGCTCGCCAAGGCCGGACTAGTCTCATCGACCAGCGGACCGCGAGGCGGTTTTCGCCTCGCCCGCCCACCCAAGGAGATCACCCTGCTCGACGTGGTCGAGGCGATCGAAGGCCCCGAAGACGCCTTCCGCTGCCAAGAGATCCGACAGCAAGGCGCCGGCGCCTCGTTCCCGAAGGCCGAGTTTCGCGAACGCTGCGCGATCGCGGCCGCGATGCGCCGCGCAGAAGCGCAATGGCGGCAGTCGCTGGCCGCACAGACGCTGGCAGACATCCAATCGACGGTCGACGGAAAGGCACCCCACGCCGGCCCACGCATGCGCAACTGGCTGGCCACGGCCGGCGCATGAAACGACGCCCCGGTCACTCGGGCTCTCATGAGCGCGCCAGATGGGCCCAGCCCACGCCCCTTCATGCACGAATCGCTTCCGATGCCGCTGCTCGAGCTGACCGCGCATCGGTTCTGGGGGCCCGGCCACCCAGAACGGCTGCGCGCGCTCGAGGCCGTCGACGCCGCCACCCTCCCTCGGACCTGGCGCCGCACTCTGGCGGCCGCGGTTAGGATCGGCCCATGGCCGTCGACATCAGCCAGGTCGCACACCTGAACGCCGAGCCGGGCGAGCTGCCCGCCTCGATGGCCGCCTGGGTCATCCGCGAGGAACGCCAGGGAGAGCCGTTGGACGCCTTCCAGCTCGAGGAGATCGAGGTGCCCGAGCCGGCCGCGTTCGAGATCGTCGTCCGCGTGATGGCGGCGGGCGTCAACTTCAACAACGTCTGGGCCGCGCTCGGCCGGCCGGTGTCGGTGTTCCGCTACCACGTCGAGGATCACCACATCGGCGGCTCGGACGCCTCCGGCATCGTGTGGAAGGTCGGCCAAGGCGTGACGCGCTGGAAGCCGGGCGACGAGGTCGTGCTGCACTGCAACCAGGCCTCCTACGAGGACGTCGAGGTCCATGGCCTGGACCCGCTCGCCGCGCCGTCCCAGAAGATCTGGGGCTACGAGACGACCTGGGGCTCGTTCGCCCAGTTCTGCAAGGTCCAGGCGCAGCAGTGCCTGCCCAAGCCCGGGCACCTGTCCTGGGAGGAGGCGGCCTCCTACGGCCTGACCTACTTCACCGCCTACCGGATGCTGATCGACCAGGCGAAGCTCCAGAGCGGCGACCGCGTCCTGATCTGGGGCGCAGCAGGCGGCCTCGGCGTCTTCGCGGTGCAGCTGTGCCGGCTCGCCGGCGCCGAGTGCGTCGGGGTCGTCTCCTCGGCCGACAAGGGCGAGCTGTGCAAGTCGCTCGGCGCCTGCGGCTTCATCGACCGCGGCGAGTTCGCGGGGATGATGCGCAAGGGCGGCGAGAGCGACGCGGAGGAGGCTGCCCGCGCCAAGGAGTCGCGCCGCTTCGCCAAGCGCGTCTCCGAGCTGCTCGGCGCGCCGCCCGACGTCGTGTTCGAGCACGTCGGCCGCGCGACGTTCCCGACCTCCGTGCTCACCGTCAAGCCGTTCGGCAAGATCGTCATCTGCGGCGCCACGTCCGGCTACCAGCTCGACTTCGACGTCCGCTACCTCTGGACACGCCAGAAGCAGATCATCGGCAGCCACTTCGCGAACGCCTACGAGGCGACCAGAGCGAACGAGCTGATCGAATCCGGCAAGATCCAGCCCGTGCTGTGGAAGACCATGACGTTCGACGGTGTCGCCGAGGCGCACCAGTCGATGTACAAGAACGAGCACCAGGGCAAGATCGCCATCCTCGTGGGCGCCGGGGCGGAGGGCCTCGGGCGCACCGGCGAGGGCCCGGGTGCGATCCGCGCGAAGGTGGGAGCCTGATGGCCGGAGTGGTGCACATCCCCTGGTACGCCACGCTGTTCCGGGGCAATCAGTTCGAGGCGGCGTTGGAGGAGATCGCGCCCCTCGCCCTGCGCTACGGCGCGACCGAGTACCTCGTCTACCGCTCGCGCGACGACACCTACAAGTTCCTCCAGCTCGCGACGTTCGAGCACAAGTCCGACTTCGACCGCTACTGGAACGGCGAGGACTTCTCGCTCTGGCGCGGCGACCACTCGAGCTGGTACCAGGTGCCGGTCTTGTACGCCTGGAACGACCTGATCGCCCGCGGCGGAACGGTTCCGGTTCCTCGACCTCGGGACACCGTGTAGGCGTCCAAGCCTGCCCCGGGCGTCGCTCCGTCTGCGATCGATTCCGGTCCTCGACGTCGGGACACCGTGACTAGCCCCCGGCGCCGCGCCGGGCGTCCCTCCGTCTGCGGTCCGGGAGTTACATCTGCTCTAGCGGGGCCATCGTGAGCCCCGAGTCGTTGAGCAGCTCCCAGTAGAGCTCGGCCGGCTCCTTCATCCCCGACCAGACCATCGCCTGACCCTGGTTGTGGATGAGCTCGGCCATCGCGTAGCCCTTGTCCACGGACACGCCCGGGACGTGGCGGGCGAGCGTGTGCGCCACGTGATCGAACGTGTTGTGATCATCGTTGCGGACGATGACCCGCCAGTGGCCGCCCAGGCCGCTGTCGGGCCCCGCCGGGCGCGGAAGCTCGACCGTCTGCGACATCGCACCGCAGGGTAGCCTGCCGACGACTGCCGAAGATGGCCGGCTCTGAATCGGGCCGTGGAGGATCACCGGCCGAACGGGCTCGCGCTACCGGATCGGCGCCGCGAACCTCGCGTGGAGCTCGAGCAGCTGCTCGAGTGACGGCCGGCCCGGCCCGCGCTCGTCGATCCGCGCCATGCCGCACTCGGTCGCGACGGCGAAGTCCGTGCCACCGCCGGTCGCGGCCGCCTCGACGAGCTCACGGGTGCGCTGCTCGTCACCCTCGTAGTCGATCACGCCGAGCGCGAGCCGGCGCACGTCGAGGTCGCGCAGCGGCTCGTAGTAGCGTGGGTCACGGCCGGTCTCGCGATCGGCCGGCATGTGGATGAAGTCCGCGCGGTCGCCCACCTTGCTTGCCAGCTCGACGCAGAGCGACAGGTCGTCGGGCACCGCGAAGTGCCGATGCTTGTAGTCGCCGTAGCAGAAGTGCAGCCCGCGCTCGAAGTCGCCGGCCGGGGTCGCGAGCGCCTGGACGAGCGCGTCGCCGATGAACCGCTTCTCGCCCAGCGCGCTTGCGGCGGCAAATGTGCCGCACAGCGCGCCGATCTCCACCGCCACGTCGAATTGGATGACCAGATCCTGGGCGTCGACGATGCCCGCTATCGCCGTGACCTCGTCCACGATCGCCCTCGCGTAAACGGGGAAGAAGCGCTCCTGGTCGGCCTCGCGCACCCAGGCGACCACGGTGGCGTACGGCGTCGGCACGGAAACCTGGAACTTCACCCCGTCGGGCACGACACCCTCCTCCCGCAACCGCCGGAACGTCGCGTAGGACGACTCGGCGGCGTCCGCGTAGCCCAGCGACCGCACGGGAAGCTCGGTGACGGAGGCGTCGACGGCCATGGCCGGCAACTCTGCATAGTCCGGGTTCTCGCTCTCTTGAGTCCCGTGCGTGCCCGCCATCTCGATGCCGTCGATCGCGGTCAGCCTGCCGATCTGCGAGACGATCCACTGGTTGCGCTCACCGGTCTCCCCGTCGGTCACGGCGTACAGATGCCGGCCGAGGATCCGGCTCGCAGTCCGCATCGCGGTCTCGGCGTCGGGGGCCTTGAGCCCTCCGACGAGGTGCGCGCCCACCGCCGTCACGACCTGGTCCGTGGCAGCCATCTCAGCCTCCCCCTCGCTCGAGCGGCGAGCCGGCACCCAGACCGAGCCACCGCCTTGTCAAACGACCGTCCGCATCCTACGCACCCGCCGCGGATCTGCCCGGCTCGCGCGCAGCGGTTTCATCCGTCCAGCCCGCGGCCCGTGCCGCCGAGCTTCCCGCGCACCTCCTCGAAGTAGTCGCGGGCGTTGTCGGGCGTGATCAGCTTCGCCCCCGTGTCGACGGTGCGATCGACCTCCTTGCCGTCGAGCTTGGCGAGCGCCTGCTCGACGCCCGCCTTGGCCATGCCGTAGGGATCCTGGGCGATCGTCGCCTGCATGTCGCCGGCGAGGATGTGCTGTGTCGCCTCCAGCGCGCCGTCGAAGCCGATCAGCTTGATCTGCTCGGTCTTGTCGTGCGCCTCGATCGCCTGGATCGCGCCCAGCGCCATCTGGTCGTTGGCGGCGAAGACGGCGTCGAGGTCGGGATCGGTCTGGAGGATGTCCTCCATCGCGCCGATCGCCTGGTTGCGGTCGAACTGGCCCGTGACCTCCTTGACGATCTCCACCCCGCCGCCGCCCGCCTCGAGCCCCTGCTTGACGCCGTCGACGCGCTGGATCCCGACCTCTGAGCCCGGGATGCCGGAGATGATCGCCAGCTTGCCGCGGTTCCCGAGCAGCTTCGTGATGTAGCGCCCGGCCTTCTCCCCGCCGACCTCGTTCTCCGTGCCGACGTAGGCCGTCTTGGGCTTCCAGCCCGGGATGTCGGAGTCGACGAGCACGACCGGCATGCGCGCCGCCGCCTTCTCGAGCACGGGCGTCAGCAGGTCGGAGTTCGACGGCGCCACGACGAGCGCGTCGACGTCCTGGGCGAGCAGGTTCTCGACGAGGTCGATCTGCTCCATGATCTGCGTGTCCGCGCCGGCCGCCTTGGTGAGCACCTCGACGCCGGCGTCCTTGCCCGCCGCCTCGGCGCCCTTCTTGGTGTTGACCCAGTACTCCTGGTTGAACGACTTGGGGACGAAGCCGACGATCATCGAGACCAGCTTCTCGTGCGTCTCCTTCGACGGCGTCTCCTCGCCGACGTAGCGCCCCTGGCGCAGCACGACGGCGCGGTCGGCGACCTCCATCACGTGCTCCATGTTGTGCGAGATGAGGATCACCGAGATGCCCTCTTCGGTGGCGTCCCGGATCAGCTTGAGGACGTTGGCGGACTCGCGCGCACCGAGCGCCGACGTCGGCTCGTCGAGGATCACGATGCGCTCGCCGAAGGCGATCGCGCGCGCAGGCGACGGCTTGGCGCTGGCCGCCCGAGAGCAGGCCGATCTCCGCCTTGGGGTCGGGCAGCTTGACCTGCAGGCGCTCGATCAGCGCATCGGTCTCCTTGCGCATCGCGCCGTCGTCGACCCAGGCGAACGGGCCGAGCCAGCTCGCGCGGGTGCGCTCGCGCCCGGCGAAGAAGTTGCCGACCGGACCCGTGTTGTCGAACAGCGCGAGGTCCTGGAACACGGTCTCGACGCCCAGTTCGCGGGCGCGGGCGGGCGAGTCGATGCGGACGCGCTCGCCGTCGATGCGGATCTCGCCGCCGTCGGGCTGCTCGACGCCCGCGAGCATCTTGATCAGCGTCGACTTGCCCGCGCCGTTGTCGCCCAGCAGCGCGAGCACCTCGCGCTCGTTGAGCGCCAGCGACACGTCGCGCAGCGCGGTGGTCGCGCCGTACTGCTTGCGCAGATCCTCGACCTCCAGCACGGGGCGGCCGCCGCCGTCGGCGGGTTCGCGCTTGACCTGCGTCATCGCCCCTCCGCTCCTCGCATCGTCCGGAAGCGCTCCTCCAGCCGGCGGCGGATCACGTCGAGCTCGACGGCCACGACCACGATCACGCCGATCGCGATCAGCTGCACGTACGTGTTGACGTTGAGCAGGTTGAGCCCGTTGGAGATGACGCCGAAGATCAGGACGCCGACGATCGCGCCCCAGACCGTGCCGCGGCCGCCCCAGAACGAGGCGCCGCCGATGATCACCGCGGAGATCGCGGCCAGCTCGTCGAGCTCGCCGGCCGACGCGTAGCCGGCGTTGGTCCGCCCCGCCGTGATCAGCCCGGCCAGCCCGGCGCCGAGGCCGGAGAGGACGAAGACGGAGATGATCACGCGGTCGACCGGGATCCCCATCCGCCGCGCGGCCTCCTTGTCGGCGCCCACCAGGTAGATCCAGCGCCCCCACTGCAGGCGGCTCGCCAGGATCCAAGCGAGCAGCGCGAAGCCGGCGACCAGCAGCACCGCCACCGGGACCGGGCCGACTTCCCCGCTGCCGATCGTCTGGACGACCTGGGGCATGCCGGGCATCGGCGCGCCGTCGGACAGGATCAGCGCCAGCCCGCG
>JBPCNM010000279.1:0-6880 GCA_051001255.1 Solirubrobacteraceae bacterium | reverse complement strand
CCGGCCTGTGCCCGAGGACGAAGTCCTTTAGGTGCGGCCGACAAAGCGTCGCCCGTCGCCGCTACTTGATGGCCTTCTTGAGGCCGGAGCCGGCCGTGAAGCGCGGCACCTTGCTCGCGGCGATCTGCATCGTCTCGCCCGTGCGGGGGTTGCGACCCTCGCGCGCGCCGCGCTGGGCGACGTGGAACTTCCCGAAGCCCGTGAACGAGACGTCTTCACCGGACCGCAGTGCATCCTCGATCGACTTGATGACCGCGTCGACCGCCGAACCTGCATCCTTCTTCGACAGGCCGCTCGAGTCGGCGACCTTGTCGACGAACTCCGACTTCGTCATTGCTCCTCCTTCGTCCCTTGTTGGGGTCGTGGTGGGCGCGAAGCTAACAAGGGGTCCGGACGCTGTTTTGGCTCTAGCGCGTGGTTCTCGGATAAAGCCCGCAATTTGCGAGCTTTTCGGCGCTTGCGCGTAGGGCCCGTTACGCCTCCAAATCGCGCTGGACCGCGGAGATCAGGGCCTCGGCAGCGTGTTGGACCGCTCGATCCGGCGGTCCGGCGGGGATCGCGACGGCTTGCGCGAGCGGTGCACCGTCGAGCGCGGCGAGGGCGACCCGGAGGTCCTGGCGGGTGACGCCGGGAAGCGCGAATCGGCCGCACACGGCGACCGCGGCGTGGTGGGATGAGCGAGCCGCGCAGACCACGCCGGCGGGCGTCACGGCCTCGAGCTCCCCGGCGCCTGCGGCAGCGGTCAGCAGCGCGCGGGCGGAGGCGGCCAGCGCGGGCGGGCCGGCGAGCAACTCGCCGCGAGCGCCGAGCACCACGACGGCGCGGACGTCCGCCGAGAGCTCGCGCACGTAGTCGACTGCGAGCGCGGGCGTCAGGGCAGGCGGCATCGGCGTCGCGCAGAATAGGGACCCGTGCCACTGAACCGCATCGCCTGGCTGACCACCCTCGGCGTCTGCCTGGTCATCAGCCTGATCCTCCTCGTCTCGGGCTACCTCGGCTACGCCGGGGTGCTGCTGGCGATCGCGCTGTCGGCGGCGATCAACCTGCGCTAGGCGTAGGACCCGGGTTCGCGGCGGCGGGCCCGGCGAACGGCGCATCGAAACCGTTCGCCGGACCCAGCGCGACCGCGCGCAAGAGCTCAGCCCGGCGCGACGACCTCCTGCTCCGTGTGCACGATCACGTCGGCGAGCCCCGGGCAGCGCTCGCGGACCGCCTCCTCGATCCGGCCCGCGTAGTGGTGGGCGGAGGGGAGCGGCTGCTCTCCCGGCAGCGTGATGGTGACGAGCGCGACGCGGCCCCGCTCGGCGTCGCGGAAGCGGACCGCCGCCGGCGGGGAGCCGGTCAGGCTGCGCACGGCCTCCTCCACGCCGGCGTGCTCAGCCGCGGTGTCCATGTCGGGCGGCGCCGACGCCCAGTCGGTGCGCGCCAGCGGCTCGATGTGGGTGTGCACATCGGTCAACTCCGGCACCGCGGCGCGCACGGCGGCCTCGAGGCGCTCGATCACGCCGTGCGCGCCCGCGAGGGTGAGCTCGCGCGGGAGCTTCACGTGCAGCGAGAGCTCGTGGGCGTCGCCCAGCCGCATGACGCGCACGTTGTGGACCTCGCGGACCTCCGGGACCGCGGCGGCGGCGGCGGTCGCGAGCTCGCGCACGCCGCCCGCGGGCGCGACCGGCTCCACGTGCACGACGACGTCCGCGTTGCCGAGCGCGTCGCGGACGAGATCCTCGACCGCGTCCGCGGTGGCGTGCGCCTGGCCGACGCCCTTATCCGGCGCGACGCCCACCACGAGGTCGGCGAAATGGCGCCCGGCCGCGTGGCGCACGCGCACGCGCCGCAGCTCCAGCGGCTCGCGCAGGGCAGCGAGCGCGGCCCGGATGCGGACCTCGGCATCCGTGGACGTCCGGTCCATCAGCACCTGCACCGACTGCAAGAGCAGCCGCAGCGCGAGCCCGACGACGAGCACGGCGACCAGGAGGCCCGCGAACGCGTCGGCCGATGGCCGGCCCGTGGCGACCAGCACAGTCCCCACCAGCACGGCCAGCGAGCCCGCGAGGTCCGAGGCGAAGTGGAGCGCGTTCGCGGCCAGCGCCGGTGAGCCGTAGCGCCGGGCGCTGCGGCCGCTCGCGACCATGCGGGCGATGTCCGTCGTGATGACCACGGCGAGGACGAGGAACGACCACCAGGTCGCGTTCACGCCTTCGCTGCCGCCCATGGCGAGCCGGTGGAGCGACTCGAAGCCGATCGCGAGCGCGACCACCAGCAGCACCGCGCTCTCGCCCAGCGCCGCCAGATGCTCGGCCTTGCCGTGGCCGTAGTGGTGCTCCTGGTCGGGCGGGCGCACGGCGACCCGGACCGCGAACAGCGTCAGCAGGGCCGCGACGAGGTCGGTGGCCGAGTGCGCGGCCTCGGCGAGGAACGCGAGCGAGCCGGTGGCCAGGCCGGTGCCGAGCTTGAGCGCCACGAGGAAGCTCGCGGCCGCGACGCTGAACAGCGCGGACCGGCGCCGGGTGCGCCCCGCGAAGAGATCCGGCGAGTCCGGCGGCGTCACGCGCGGACCCCCGGGGCCGAGCCGCGCGCGGCGACGGCGCCGTCGAGGGTCATGACGCGCGCCCCCGCGCGTGCAGCCACGCCAGCAGCGCGCGCGCCGCCCGGCCGCGGTGCGAGATGGCGTCCTTCTCGGCGTCGGAGAGCTCCGCCATCGTCCGGCCGTCGGCGACGTCGACCGGGAGGAACGCCGGGTCGTAGCCGAAGCCTCCGGTTCCACGCGCGTCGCCCGACAGCGTCCCGTCGCACACGCCGGTGAACGTGCGCTCCTCGCCGCCCGGCTCCGCGTAGGCCATCACGCAGACGTAGCGCAGGCCAGAGCCCGCGGGAGCCTCGGTGCGCAGCTTCGCCAGGTTCTGGGCGTCGCTGGCCGCAGGGCCCGCGAAACGCGCGGAGAAGATCCCGGGCGCGCCGCCCAGCGCCGCGGCCTCGATGCCCGAGTCGTCCGCGATCGCGGGGCGACCCAGCGCCGCGGTCGCCGCGCGCGCCTTGTCGAGGGCGTTGGCCGCGAACGTGTCGCCGTCCTCGGGCGGCAGCGTCACGCCGGCGGGCAGCGGCTCGAGCGCCACGCCGCCGATCAGGCGCTCCAGCTCGCGCACCTTGTGGTCGTTGCGGGTGGCGAGCACCAGCCGCATGCAGTCCTCCTACCCGACGGCGGCCGCCTGCGCGGCGCGCAGGCCCTCGATGCCGTGCTGGGCCAAGGCGAGCAGGTCGTCCAGGTGGGCGCGCGTGAGCGGGGTACGCTCGGCGGTCGCCTGCACCTCGACGAGCCCGCCGTCGCCGGTCATCACGACGTTGGCGTCCACCTCGGCGGTCGAGTCCTCCCGGTAGTCGAGGTCGAGCAGCGGCGTGCCGTCGACCATGCCGCAGGAAACGGCCGCGAGCGTGCCGGTGAGTGGGACGGAGGCGAGCTTGCCCTCGTCCACGAGCCGCCGGAGCGCGAGCTCGAGCGCGACGAAGCCGCCGGTGATCGAGGCGCAGCGTGTGCCGCCGTCGGCGGTCAGCACGTCGCAGTCGACGTAGAGGGTGCGCTCGCCGAGCGCCGTGAAGTCGACCACTCCGCGCAGCGAGCGGCCGATCAGCCGCTGGATCTCCACGGTGCGCCCGTCGGGCCGGCCCTTGGAGACGTCGCGCGGCTTGCGCTCGCCCGTCGAGGCGGGGAGCATCCCGTACTCCGCGGTGACCCAGCCGCGGCCCTTGCCCTTCATCCAGCGCGGCACGGACTCCTGGACCGAGGCGGTGCAGATGACGCGCGTCTCGCCGCAGGCGATCAGCACCGAGCCGGTCGCGGTCGCCACGAAGCCGGGCTGGATCGTCACCGCCCGCAGGTCGCCGGCCCCGCGCCCGGCGCTGCGCTCGCGCTTCACGCCGCCACCGCCCCGCCGGCGGGGCCCTCCAGCCGCACGCGCTCCACCTCGCCGAGCGGCAGCTGCAGGAAGCGCGTGCCCTGGGCGCGGAACGCCGTCGGATCGCCGGTGCAGATAAAGCCGTACGCGCCCTCGCCCCGGCCCGGGCTGTCCAGCCCGCGCGTGCCGAGCACGTGCTCGACCTGGCGCGCGAGCGGCGCGCCCGAGGTGACGATGGTGGCCTCGGGTCCGAGCATGCGCTGGATGATGGGGCGCACCAGCGGATAGTGCGTGCAGCCGAGGATCACCGTGTCGACGCCGGCCGCGCGCAGCGGCGCGCAGTGACCGCGCACCTCCTCGACCAGCCGCTCGTCGATCGTGGCCGCCTCGATCCGCATCGCCAGGTCGCCGCACGCGACCGAGATGACCTCGACGAACGGGTCGACGGCGGCGATCGCCGCCGCGTAGGCGCCGGTCGCCACCGTGGCCGGGGTACCGAGGACGCCCACCTTGCCCCGCCGCGTCGCCGCGACGGCCTGGACCGCGGCCGGCTGCACGACGCCGAGCACCTCCACGCCGAGCGTGGTCTGCATCAGGCGCTCGCGCAGCGCGGGCAGCGCGGCGGCGGTCGCCGAGTTGCATGCGACCACGAGCAGCTTGATCCGCCGCGCCAGCAGCTCCTCGGCCACCTCCAGCGCGAACGCCTGCAACTCCTGCGGGGCGCGCGAGCCGTAGGGCAGGCGCGCGGAGTCCGCCAGGTACACGTAGTCCTCGTGGGGGAGCCGGACCAGCAGCTCGTGCAGCACGGTGAGCCCGCCGACGCCGGAGTCGAACACCCCGACCGGCCGGCGGCGCACCTCCTCCGGGGCGACGGTCATCGCCGGTGAGTCTGGCACGCCGGGCCGCGCCGGCGGCCGCACGGCTACTTGCCCTCGCCGACCGAGTCGATCGCGCCCTTGAGCTTCTTGATCACCGCCTCGGCGATGGTCGAGTCCTTCAGGCCGCCGCTCGCCTTCACCACCCCGGCGAGGATCACCGCCACCAACAGGATCAACCCGACGTACTCGACGGTCCCCTGCCCGCGGACGTCGCGCGCCGCGTGCGCCAGCGCCGCGTGCGCGCGGCCCTGCCATGCGTAGAGTCCCTGCACCTCTGCCTCCCGGTCGTCGCCGCCTCCGCCGCGTCGGTGGGCGGAGCCTGGTGCGATGCTCGATCGCGCGACTGAACGGATCTACGCGTGTTCGGATCAGAAGTGCGACCAATGCGTGACGAAAGTACGCTCGGCCCGGTGCGCGCGCTCGTCGTGACGAACATGTGGCCGTCTGTCACCGCGCCCCAACGCGGAGTCTTCGTGCACGACCAGGTCGCGGCGCTCCGGCGGCGCGGCGACGTCGACGTGGAGATCTTCGCGTTCCCGCCCGGCCCGCGCGCGCTGGTTCGCGCCATCGCGACGATCCGCCGACGAACCCGCGGCGCGCGGTTCGAGGTCGTCCACGCCCACTTCGGCCTCGCGGCGCTGCCGGCGCTCGCCGCCCGACGCGGACCGATCGTGGTGACGCTGCACGGCAACGACCTGTTCGTCCGGCGCACCAACCGCGTGACGCGCGCGGCGCTGCCGTTCACCGCGCTGCCGGCCGCCGTCTCGCGCGCGTTCAGCCGCAACCTCCCCGGAGCCGGCACCGAGCGCCGCGTGGCGGTGCTGCCGGTCGGGATCGCGCTGGAGCGCTTCCGCCCGATCCCGCGAACCGAGGCGCGCGCGCACCTCGGCCTCGACCCCGCCGGGCCCTACCTGCTCTTCCCGCATGACCCGGCGCGGGCGCTGAAGCGCTTCGACCGGGCGCGCGAGGCGGCGGGCGACGTGCCGCTGCTCACGATGGGGGCGGTGGCGCCCGACGAGGTGCCGTACTGGATCAACGCCGCCAACGCCGTGCTCGTGCCGTCCGAGGACGAGGGGTTCGGGCTCGCCGTGATCGAGGCGCTCGCGTGTGGCGTGCCGGCGTTCGGGACGCCGGTCGGGATCCATCCCGTGGCGCTGCACGGCGTCGAGGGCGCGTTCTGCGAGGAGTGGGATCCGGTGCGCTGGCGGGCCGCGCTCGAACCGGTCCTGGCGGCATCCGATCCACGCGTCGAGGGACGCGCTCGCGCCGAGCTGTTCTCGGCCGACCGGATGGCCGATCGCGTGGTGGAGGCGTGGCGCGACGTGACCGCCGAACGCGCCGCGCCGAAACAGGCCGCCCGGCGACCCGCCTATACTCGGCGTTTCGAGCGCATCGGCGACCGCGCTCCCGACCGACCATGAGCGGACTCCTGCGACGCATCAAGCGCTCGCGCGCCGCCGACGCCGGCGAGCCCCTTCCCGAGGGCCAGGCCGCCGCGCCGGACGGTGCGCCCAGCACGGCCGAGACACCGGTCGTGACCCCGGCGGCTGCCGACGAGCCCGCCGCCGCCGCGCCCGTGCTCGTCGTGGATCCGGCCGTCCCAGCCGGCCTGGATCCGGCCGAGACGCCGCTGCGGCCGCCCGCCGGCCGCCGCGGCCGGCTGCGCCGCCGCCTGCGCTCTCTGCGCCGTGCCCGGGAGCTGATGCTGCGCGACCTCGGCGGCCTGCTCTACGAGGTGCACCGCACCGGCGGCGGCCGCGTCGACGCGCACGCGACGGTGGTGGGCGTGAAGGTGGAGCGGATCGTGGCCCTCGACGCCGAGGCGCACGCGCTCGAGGCCGCGCTCTCGGCGCCGCCTGCCGGGACCGTCGTGTTCCAGCCCGGGATCGGCGGCACCTGCGAGGCCTGCGGCGAGCTGTACGGCAGCGCAGCGCGGTTCTGCTCGAACTGCGGCGTTCCGACCGGCTCGGCCCCGCGCGCGACGTCGGCTCCGGCCATGCCGGCTGCGCCCGCGATGCCGGCCGCTCCGGCGGCGGAGGCGAGGACGTCCGTGGCGACCCCTGGGCCAGGCGGCAGCGTCCCGGCCGGCGCGCGTGACGTGACCGACGCGAC
>JBPCNM010000278.1:0-3986 GCA_051001255.1 Solirubrobacteraceae bacterium | reverse complement strand
CGCGTCCTCGATCACGTCGAGGTTGCGCAGGCCGAGGAAGTCCATCTTGAGCAGGCCGATCTCCTCGATCGGCTTCATCGAGTACTGCGTGACCGTCCGATGGACCTTCTTGCCCTCGGCGTCAACGCCGGCGTCGGCCAGCTGCAGCGGGACGATGTCGGTCAGCGAGCGGTCGGAGATCACGACCGCGGCCGCGTGGATCGACGCGTTGCGGACGATGCCCTCCAGGCCTTGGGCGACCTCGACGATCTGCTTGGCGGTCGGGTCCTTCGCGACCTCGTTGGCCAGCTCGGCGCCCGGCGCCAAGCACTCGGCGAAGCTCGGCGGGCGGCCCTGCTGAGGATCGGGGATCAGCTTCGCCAGCCGGTCGCCGATCGCGTACTCGTGCCCGAGTACGCGGGCTGCGTCGCGCGTGGCGGCGCGCGGGAACATCTTGCCGAACGTGATGATCTGGGCCACGCGATCGCTGCCGTACTTCGCGGTCACGTAGCGGATCACGCGCTCGCGCCCGCGCACTGAGAAGTCGATGTCGATGTCGGGCATCGACACGCGCTCGGCGTTCAGGAAGCGCTCGAACAGCAAGCCGTAGCGGAGCGGGTCGACGTCGGTGATCGCCAGGCAGTAGGCGACGATCGAACCGGCAGCCGAGCCACGGCCGGGACCGACGGCGATGCCGTTGTCCTTCGCGTAGGCGACGAAGTCGTGGACGATCAGGAAGTAGGCGTTGAAGCCCATCCCGTCGATCACGCCGAGCTCCATGTCGGCGCGCTCCCGCGCGGCCGCCGGGATCGGGTCGCCGTAGCGCAGCCGCAGGCCGTCGGTGACCAGGGCGCGCAGGTGGTCGCGCTCAGGCCCGCCGTTCGGCGTGTCGAAGCGTGGGATGAGCTGGCCGCCGAGCTCGACCGACACGTTGCAGCGTTCGGCGATCTCCAGCGTGGAGGCCAGCGCCTCCGGATGCTCGGCGAACGACCGCGCCATCTCGTCCGAGCTCTTCAGGTAGAACTCGTTGGTGTCGAAGGACAGCTTGGGCGCCGCGAGCGTCGACTTGGTCTGCACGCACAGCAGCGCCGCGTGGTGGTGGTAGTCCTCGCGCCGCAGGTAGTGCACGTCGGCGGTGGCCACGAGCGGCCGGCCCATCTCGCGCGCGAACTTCACGATCGCCTCGTTGACCTGCTCCTGCTCGGCGATCCCGTTGCGCTGGATCTCGAAGTAGACGTTCTCCGGGCCGAAGGCGTGGACGAGGTCGTCGAGGTGCGCGCGAGCGTCGGCCAGCCGGCCGTCGACGATCCGGCGGCTCGCGCGGGACGCCAGGCAGCCCGAGAACGCGATGACGCCCTTGCCGTAGCGCTCCAACAGCTGCATGTCGACGCCGGGCTTGCCACGGTGCAATCCCTCGAGGAAGCCGGCGCTTGAGAGCTTCGTGAGGTTGCGGAAGCCTTCGTCGTCGCGGGCGAGCAGCGTGAGGTGGTTGCGCTCGATCTTGCCCTCGCGGATCGAGCGGTCGTCGACGAAGTACGCCTCGAGGCCGAGGATCGGCTTGACGTCGTGCTTCTTGCAGGCCTTGAACAGCTCGACCGCCCCGTTCATCACGCCGTGGTCGGTGAGCCCGAGGGCCGGTTGGCCGAACTCGGCCGCGCGGGCGGCGAGCTTGTCGATCTTGCACGCGCCGTCGAGCAGCGAGTACTCGGAGTGGACGTGCAGGTGGGCGCAGGCGGACGTGCTCACGGATCGGAGGCTAGATACCGGATCGGGCGGGGACGGGGAGGGCAAGGCCGGCCTCTCCGCCCGATGCGGAAAAAAAAGCCAGTTCAGTAGAGTCGGCGGGAGGCGTGGGGACCGCGCGGCTGTGGCCGACTGGTCCGGGGCGCCTCGAACCGCCGCTTCGAACGGTGCGTGCGGTTCTCCCGCAGTACCGCAAGCCGATCGGCGCAGGAGTGTGGCGGGTGGAGGCCTAAATGCTCTCGAACGGGCAAGCGTCGGCGTCCTGACGCGAGGCTTGGTGGTCGGTTCGCGTGCTCGTCGCCTGCAATTCAGCAGTATCGCTGCTAATGTGTAGGCGATGAGCGTTGCCATCACCGTGCGCGACGTGCCAGACGAGGTGCGTGACGAGCTCGCCGCTCGTGCCGCCCGGGCGGGCAAGTCCCTGCAGGAGTACCTCCGCGGCATGCTCGTCGATACCGCTGCCCGCCCACCGGTCGACGACGTCATCGCCCGAGCCCGAGCCCGCGTCGACGCGACCGGGGTCCGAGTCGACGCTGAGTCGATCCTAGCCGCGCGAGACGCCGACCGGCGGTGAACACTCGCGTCGTGTGTGACGCTTCGGCGCTGGTCGCCGTGCTGCTCGACGGTGGCTTCGACGGGCAATGGGTCAGCGAAGCGCTGAGCGGAGCCGACCTCGTCGCCCCGAGCCTCGTTGAGTTCGAGGCCGCGAACATCATCCGCCGCCACGACCTCGCCGGCCTCGTCAGCACCGACCAGGCCGCCCAGGCGCACGCCGACCTGCTCGACCTCGCGATCGAGCACTGGCCCTACGAGCTCCTCGCCCCGCGGGCATGGCAGCTGCGCCGGAACCTGTCCATCTACGACGCCAGCTACGTCGCCCTCGCCGAGTTCACCGACACGACGCTTGTCACGCTCGACCGACGAATCAGTGGCGCACCAGGCCTGCGCTGCAGCATCGCCACCCCTTGATCGGCTACGCGTGCGGGTCGACCTAGACGCGCGGGACCTCACCGCGTAGCGCGATGCGCTCGCCGCGCTGGGCGTGGGCGCCGACCGGGTCTAGGTCGACCACGGCCTGACCGGCACCTGCCGCGATCGCCCAGGAGACTTCAGCGGGCTCTGGCCGCGTGCCGCGCGGGCGACACGCCGGTGATGACCAAGCTCGATCGGCTGACCCACTTCCTGCCGGACGCCAGGGCGCGTCGCTGACGAGCTCACCCGCCGCCAGGTCAAGCTCAATCTCGGCGGTTCGGTGCAAGACCCGACTGACCCGGTCGGGCGGCTGCTGTTCAACGTTCTGGCGATGGCGAACGGCCACGACGCCGAGGCGCCGCGAGATTCGATGAACCCAGGCTCACTCCCGGCGGCCCTGCGCTCGGTCCGTCCAGGCCTTCAAGGTGGCGACGGCGGCGCGGTCGCCGCGAATCGCCGGCCGCTCGCCGCTTGGCGCCGGCTCGCCGCGCAGCAGGCGCGAGAACGCCGCACCGGTCATGGCGACGACGGCGTCGGGCGGGTGGGAAGGCGCGCGCCGCTCGACTGCGATCGGCGCGCCATCCCGGACCGCGACGTGCCAGCGCATCGGGCGCGGGTCGACGATCTCCTGCGCGACGGTGAACGTATGCCCCTTCGTCCATGCGGGATGGATCGCGTAGGCGAACGAGCGGAACACGAGGTCGGGGTCGAGCTCGGCGCCGGCCCGTGCGGTGGCGGCGAGATCGAGGTCAGCGCGCACGAGCGCGTCGCGCAGCGCCTCGGCGCCGCGCCGGCGCCCGTGGACCTTGACCGCGCCGAACCAGCGCCCCATCCGCTTCTCGACGCCCGCGAGCAGCTCGACGAGCGTGACGATGTCGGCGCTGACGTGGAACTCCGCCTCCTCGCGCGGTCGCGGCCCGGCCACGGTGCGCGCCGACGCCCTGTCGCGCCCGATGCTGACGGCGTAGGTACCCGAACCGCGGATCGTGAGGTCGTACTCGAGCGGTGCCGTGACGAGCGCGCGCTGGACCGGCACGAGGCCGAGCACCATCCGGGCCGCCGCTCGTGGGTCGTCGTGTGCGAGCTTGACCAGCGCGCCGCGCAGCCACGGGTACTCGCGCTTGGAGCTGCCGACGAGGTCGCCCCGCCGAGGCTGGCTCGCGGCGGCCACGATGCGCGGCCGCGGGCGCGACGGCAGCCGGGGAGCGGCCGGCACAGTCGCGGCGGCAACCGGCTCCTCGCGCGCGGGCTCGACGGCGGGCGGCTCGACTTCGGCAGGCGCGGTTCCGGCG